>NZ_BSRG01000006.1 GCF_040363165.1 Thermus sp. LT1-2-5
CACTTGGGAAGAAGGCGCGAAGAAGCTCAAAATAAGAGGGTTTGCCGCCGTGTAAAGGCTCACGGCCACACGGAAGAAAAAAAGATCCCTTCCCATGGTTAAAAACATCACTCCTTCCCCCAAAGCAGGCCACCGCAAGGGCAAGTGGCGGGCAAGCCAAAACACCCCCAAGCCGCTCGCCACCAAAGCCCCCACCCCGTTGAGAAGGAGGGGCAGATACGCCTGCTCGGGCGAGCGAACCAGGAGGAAAACTCCCAGGGTGGCTAACCCGCGGGTCAAAACCTCCAAAAGGGCCGCCTCCCGCATCCGCTCGAGTCCCTGGAAAAACCAGACTGGGCTCAGGCCCCAAGCCACAGCCCAAAAGAAAGCAGCTAGGACCACCTCTTCCCTGCCCCGAAGAGCAGGCAAGAGAAGTGCCGCTAGGGCGAGCAAAAAGGCGGGAACAACAAGGATAAGCTTTGCCGCCATAACCCCCGCAAAAATGCTAGCCAAAGCCGCCTTGTCGTTCCTATGCCGCGCCACCTCTCGGGTTCCCGAAAGGGAAAAACCGTATTCCACCAAGAGCTGCAAATAAAACGCCAGGGACTGACCCACCGCCAGAACCCCAAAGCCTTCTGGGCGCAAAACTCGAGACAGGTACGGGAGGGTAAGCAAGGGAAAAAGGTAGTTCGCCCCCTGGACAAGGTAGAGATAGAAGAGGTTCCGACCGGTCCCGGAATGCAAGAGGAAGCCAATAAAGCGGCGCAAGCGGCCTGCGCTAAGAATGGCCCACCACCCCCCGGAAGTAGGCAATGGTTAGCTCAAGCCCCTCCCGCACGGGGGTGCGGGGCTCCCCGCCCAAAAGCCAATTGGCCAAGGTGATGTCTGGCCGCCGTTGCTTAGGGTCGTCCTGGGACAAGGAGAGGCAGACGATAGGAGAAAGGCTTCTGCCAAACTCCCTCGAGCTCACGTAGACCCCACCCACCACCCGTTTCAAAGCTCCACCTCTAAAGTAGCCGCATTCTGCGACACTCCCTTAAGTCTAGCTATCTGGCTTGCACAGGGAATAGCGGTAACCTTACCTGCCCGCACGATGACCACCGAGATGACTTCGCCCCTACCCACCCCCAGAGCCAGAGGGTGGAGGGTAGCCAAGGGGAAATCCTGGGCCATCACCCCCCAGAAGCCTTCATTGCCGAAGCCAACGGGTGCAGACGTCATCGGCGAAAAGCTTAGCACACTCCCGCTGCCTCCTTGGGTGCAAATGGCCAAGACTCCAGGGCACGGAGGGGCAAACTAAAGGGCATGGGAAAGGTTTGGCTTGTCCTTTTGTCGCTTCTCCTCTTTCCGGCCCAGGCCCAAGAGTGGCGGCTCACCCGAAGCCAAAGCCTCACCCAGGAAGGGGCTAAGGCCTGGCGGTACACCCTAAGCCCGGCGGACCGGGCGGGGCGGGAGCTTTGGCAGAAGCTCGCCCTCCAGTACCGGGACCACCTGCGGGCGGGGTACCGGGTGGACCTCGGAAGCTGGCGGCTTTACTTCCTTGGGGGAAGGCTCCGGCTAGAACCCCACTGCCCCCAGGTGAACCTAGCCTGCTTCACCTTCGGGGCCTTGCCCGTAGAAAAGGCGGTGCAGGACCGCTTCCTTTTGGGGCTAAGCCAGTTCCTGGAACAGGCCTTGGCCCAGGCCCGGGCCACGGGGGGCACCCTCACCCTTTCCCAGCTCTTCCGGGTAGAGCTCAAGCCAGGGCAGGCCCCGCCTTACCCGGCAAAGCCCTCGGGCTGGGCGCCTTAAGCTGGTATCCTTACTTGGCCATGGGGCGTGTTCTTCTCCTTTTGGTTCTTTGGGGTGGCCTAGCCCTGGCAGGCCCTTGCGCTCAGCGGCCCTACACCTTGGAAACCGAAGAAGGGCTTTTGGGCGGGGAGGAGCTCAGCTACGATGGGGAGGAGCTTGTCTTTGAAGGCCAAGCCTGCTTGGAGCGGGAGGGGCTATTCCTCGAGGCCCCCCTCATCCGCTACCGGGAAACGGAAAAGGCCTTCTTCGCCGAGAACCTTAGCGGAGAGGCGGAAGGGTGGCGGCTGGAGGCCAAGCGCCTGGAGGGCAAGACCCTAAAGGGCGTGCGGCTTGCCCAAGGAAGGCTTCGGGCCGAGGCGGAAAGCGTCCTGCTAGAAAGGCCTCCCTTGGGCCAAGGGGTCTATCTGGAAACCCCCGCCTACCGCCTGAAGGCGGAAGAGGCCCGCTTCAGCCAAAAGGAAGTCCTCCTGAAAGGCTTCCTGGCCACCCCGTGCCCCTGCGGGGAGGACGTGCGCCTCAGCATGGAGGAGGCCCGCTTCGACGTGGCCACAGGAGAACTGTTGGGAGAGGCCAGCCTGGGCCTTTGGGGCCTGGAACTCCCCATCGGGGAGGCCCGGGCCAACGCCCACCGCAAGCCCGCCCTGGAAAGCCCCCTGGTGGTGGGGAGCACCCCGGAGGGGGGGTGGAGCCTTGGGGTGAGGAGCTTCCCCCTCCCTGGGCCCGGGGAGGAGATCGGGCGCTGGGAACGGCGCTTCACCCTCCTGGCCACGGGGCTTGGGACGGCCAAGGAGGCCCTGGTCCTGGGCTACCGGGAAGGGGGCCGGGGCATGGAGGCCCAGCTGGGCTATGCCCCCGGGGTGCGGGCCTTCTTTGACGACCTCTACTTCGCCGCAAGCCCCACCCCCCCCGACGCCGACACCCCCCGCCTCGAAGCCCGCTACCGCCCCACCTTCCGCCGGGAAGGCCTTACCCTAAGCCCCTTCCTGCGCTATGCGGAAACGCAAAGGAGCCAAGGCTGGACCCTGGGGCTTGAAGCGGGGTACCGAACCGCCTTCCAGGAAGGCCCCTTCCGCCTTTCCCTCTCCCCTTCCCTCCTCTTCACCCTTTACCCCGGCAGTGGGTACGAGCCCTACCTGGCCCTGGGAGGAAGCCTGGAAGGGGAGTTCCGGGAAGGCGACCTCCGCCTCCGGGCAGGTTACGCCGGCCGGCTAGAGCCCCTAAACCCCACCCCTCCCTTCACCTACGAAAACCGGGACGAGTTCCAAAGGTTTTTCCTGGAAGGCACCTATGGCCCCGTGGGCCTAAGCTACACCCTGGAAAACCCCTTGGGAAATCGGCTAGAGCGCCTGGAAGGACGCTTCCAGGAGGATGGCTTCGGAAGCGCACGGGTAGCCTACGTGCGGGGAAGCCTGGAGGAGCTCCGCCTCGCCTACGCCATGCCCCTCCCCGACCGCGCCTGCTGCCAGGCCCTTTGGCTCGCCCCCGAGGTGGGCCTAACGGGAGGCGGCTTGAGCCGCTACGGCCTCACCTTCCGCTACTACGACGGCTGCTTCGCCTACGAGCTAAGGGCGCTAAACGTCCTGCGGGGGCAGTACGATGAAACCCTGGGCTTGAGCCTCACCTTTGGCCTTTCCCTGCGGTAAGATGACCCCCGTGCTGGAGAACCGCCGGGCGCGGCACGACTACGAGATCCTGGAAACCTACGAGGCGGGCCTGGTCCTCAAGGGGACGGAGGTGAAGTCCATCCGGGCGGGGAAGGTGGACTTCACGGGAAGCTTCGCCAAGTTTGAAGACGGGGAGCTTTACCTGGAAAACCTTTACATCGCCCCCTACGAGAAGGGCTCCTACACCAACGTGGACCCCCGCCGCAAGCGCAAGCTCCTCCTCCACCGCCACGAGCTCAACCGCCTCCGGGGCAAGGTGGAGCAAAAGGGGCTCACCCTGGTGCCCCTGAAGATCTACTTCAACGAGCGGGGTTACGCCAAGGTGCTCTTAGGGCTGGCCCGGGGGAAGAAGGCCTACCAGAAGAAGGAAGACGACAAGAAGAAGGCGGTGCGCCGCGCTCTGGAGGAGCTATGAGGGTTCTCCTGCTCCTCCTCTTCACCGCCTTGGCCTGGGCCCAGGCCCCCAAGCCCCTGAAGGCAGGAAGCCTCACGGGGGAGGCGGTCTACCCCGGGGGGCGGGGGGTAGCCTACGGGCCTGCCCGCCTGGTGGCCCAGGGCCTGGGGCTTTCCTTGTGGCAAGGGGAAGGCCGCCTGGCCTTGGGCTTGGGAAGCCGGCAGAAGGTCTTTCCCCTCGTAGGGGAGGAAGCCAAGGCCGCCCTACAAGGAGCGGCCTGGCGGCGGGGCGATGAGGTCTACGTTCCCTTGCGCCCCCTGGCGGAGGCCCTGGGCCTCACCTACCGGGCCCAGGAAGGAATCCTCTTGGAGCTTCCCTGGGCGGACCTCCTGGGGGTGGAGCGGGAAGGGACCAGGCTCACCCTCCGCTTCTCCCGGGAAGTGAACGCCCTTTACCGGGATGGGGGGGTGCTCTTCCTCCTGGCCAAGGGGGCCTCGCCGGAGCTTCGCCAGGAGGCCTTGGGGCTCTTCCTCCCCCTGGACACCCCTCCCGACCGCCTCTACTACCCGGGAGGGGGCCGGGTGGCCCTGGAGTGGGGCCCCTTGCCCAAGGCGAGCCCCCTAATCCTCCTGGACCCGGGGCACGGGGGGAAGGACACGGGGATTAACCTGGGCGGGGTTTGGGAGAAGGACCTCACCCTGGACCTGGCCCGCCGGGTGGCGGCCCGCCTCCCGGGTAGCCGCCTCACCCGGAACCAGGACGCCACCCTTCCCCTCGAGGCCCGCCTGGCCCAGGCCCAAGGGGCGGCGGTCTTCCTCTCCCTCCACGTCACCCGGGGAAGCGCCCTCAACCTCTACCTGCCCAAGGAGCGCTCCCTGGCCCTGGCCAAGAACGCCGAAACCCTCTTGGCCACCGCCCCTCCAGAGCAAAGAGCCCTGCTCAAGGCCTTTGCCGGCGACCCCCGCCGCCTGGCCCAGGCCTTGGAAAGCGCCTTTTCCGCCTTGGGCCTCGTCCTGGCCAAGGCGGAAGGCCCCTACGCCCTCACCGACCTTCCCGGGGCAGCGGTTTTGCTGGAAATCGGCGCAGACCGCCTCAAAACCCCCCAAGACCGCCAGGCCCTGGCCGAGGCCATCGCTAAAGGCATACGGAGCTACCTGGAGGAATGAGCGTGCGTGGACTCTTCACCTTTTGGAACGTTTTCGGCCTCCTCGTCTTCCTCCTGGGGGCCTTCGTCTACTGGAAAAGCGCCGGAAGCGAAGCCCCGGGGGCCCTGCCCCTGCCCGCCGAAGGCGAGGCTAAGCCCAACACCCTGGTCCTGGTCCTCTACCGCCCCGACCCTCCCCAGGGCTTCCTCAAGGAGAACCACACCCTCACCCTAGGCCCGGGGGAAAGCCCCGAGGGCCGGGCCCTGGCCGCTTGGGCCGAGGCCACCCAGTCCCCCGCTCCCAAGTCCCTCTTCCGCCTGGAAAAGGCCTTGGTGGTGGACCTTCCCGCCGGCTTCGCCCAAGGCCTGGACGCCACGGAAGAGGCCTTCCGGCTCTATAGCCTGGCCTACACCCTCCTCGCCACCTTCCCCGGGGCGGAGGAGGTGCGGTTTTTGCTGGAGGGCAAGCCCTCCCCCGGCCTGGCCCACCTGGATTTGGCAAAGCCCATCCGCCTACCATGAAGGAAACCTGGCGCATCGACCGCTTGACCCTGCAAGGCTTTAAATCCTTCGCCGAGCGCACCACCTTGGACTTTCCCGATGCGGTCACAGGCATCATCGGCCCCAACGGCTCGGGCAAGAGCAACCTGGTGGAGGCCCTCCGCTTCGTCACCGGGGCCCGGGCCCACGAGCTGAGGGGACAGGAGCTTTCCGCCTTCCTCTTCCACGGGGCGGAGGGGCGGCCCCCCTTGGGCTTCGCCGAGGTGCGGCTGGAGCTTTCCCGGGGGCGGGAGCGGCTATGGGTGGAACGGCGCCTGGAGGGGGAACGCACCCTCCTCAAGGTGAACGGCCGCCCGGCAAGCGCCAAGGCCCTAGCCCTGCACCTGGCGGGCACGGGCTTGGGCCGGGGAGGGTACGCCATCGTGGGGCAAGGGGAGATCGGGGCCCTTTTGGAGGCCCCGGAGGAGGTGCTCCTGGCCCACCTGGAGGAGGCCTCGGGGCTTAAGCCCGTGGCTGAGGCGGCTAAGGCCACGGAGGAGCGGCTCAAGGAGGCCTTGGCCCTTCTGGAAGAGCGGGAAAACGCCCTGGCCCAACTCAAGAAGGAGGCAAGCCGCTTGCAACAGGAAGCGGAACGGGCCGCCCGCGCCCAGGCCTTGGACCTCGAGGCCCTAAGGCTCAAGCGAAGCCTCCTCCTGGCCCGGGCGGAGGAGGCGCAAAAGGACCTGGAAAGGGCCCAAGCCCGCCTCCTGGCCCTGGCGGAAGAGGAAACCCACCTGCAAGGGGAGCAAAAGGAGCTCAAGGCGGCGAAGGAAGCCCTAAAGGCCGAGGAGGAACACCTCCGGACCCGCCTGGAGGCGGTGCGCCTCGCCCTCAAGGAGCGGGAGGCCCTGGAACGGGAGCGTCAAGAGCTTTACCGCATCCTGAAGGCCCTGGACCGCCCCCCACCCCAGGACCCCGGCCCCCCCGTCCCCGACCCCGGGGTCAAGGCAGAGGCGGTGCGGGCCAAGCTGGCCCGGCTCAAAGGGGAAGAGCAGCGGCTCCTGGCGGAGAAAAAGCGGCTGGAAGAGGCCTGGCGCCGCTACGAAACGGAAGCTGCCCGCTACGAGGAACGGCTTCGCCACCACCAAGAAGCCCTGGCGGAGCGGAGCCTTCTGGAAGGGGAGCTCGCCGAGGCCAAGCAAGCCTTGGCCCGGCTGGCGGAAGCCTGGGAAGAGCGCAAGGCCCTGGAGGCCGCCCTGGCCGAGGCCAAGGCCTTGCGCCAAGGGGCCTTGCGGGAGCGGGAGCGGTTAGAAAGGCTCCTGGCGGCGGGTGCCGACCTGCAGGAAGGCCCCAGGCGGGTGCGGGGGCTAAAGGGGATCCTGGGGGTGGTGGCGGACCTGGTGCGGCCCGAGCCGGGGTTGGAGCTGGCCCTGGAAGTGGCCTTGGGCCCCAGGCTCCAGTGGGTCTTAGCCCAGGACGAGGAAGCGGCCAAGGCGGCCATCGCCCTCCTCAAGCGGGAAGGGGGGCGGGCCACCTTCCTGCCCCTCACCCTCCTCACCCCACCCCCTGCCCCGAACCCCAAGCCCGCCCCCGGGCTCCTGGGCCCCGCTTACCGCCTGGCCTCCTTGCGCCTTGGGGGGCTTCCGGAGCGGGCCATCCTCCTCACCCTCCTGGGGGACACCCTGGTCTTCCGGGACCTCGAGGCCGCCCTAGCCTACCGCCGCGCCGGGGGACGGGAGCGGCTCGTGACCCTGGAAGGAGAAGTCTTGGAGCGCTCCGGGGCCCTCACCGGGGGAAAGGCCAAGGGGAGCGGGGAAACCCTCCTCCTCCGCCGCCGGGTGGAGGCCTTAGCGGAGGAGGAAACGGCCCTCGCCCAAAGGGTCGCCGAGCTGGAGGCGGCGCTTCGGGGGCTTCCCTCCCCCCAAGCCTTTGCCGAGGCCAAGGCCAGGGTGGCCGCCCTGGAAGCCCGGCGCCAAGCCCCCCTCCCCCTACCGCCCAAGCCCCCCACGCCCCCCGAAGGGAACTGGGACGAGGCCCGCCTCGAGGCCCTGCAGGCGGAACGGGAAGCCTTAGAAGCCCTCCTGGCCCAGGCGGAGGCCCACGAGCGCTACCTGTTCCTCGCCGCCGCCTATAGCGCCTGGCAAAGGGCGAAGGAGGAGGCCGAGCGGGTTAGGGCGCGGCTTCACGAGTTGGAAAGCCGCCTGCAAGCCACCTTGCCCCTGGTGGAAGAGGGGAGGACCCTGGAAGCCCGCCTGGGCCAGGTGCGGCGGGAGCGACAGGCCTTGGAGGAGAAGGAAGCCCGCGCCCTCACCCAAGCCAACGCCCTCCTGGCGGAGCGGGAGCACCTCCGCCTCCTCATGGCCCGGCGGGAAGCCACCTTGGAGGAGCTTGCCCGGGAGCTTGGCGCCTTGCCCGAGCTGGAGAGGATACCGGGCACCCCCAAGGCCCTCCAGGCCCGACTGGCCCAGGTGGAACGGGAGCGGGAGGGCTTGGGCCCGGTGAACGCCCTGGCGGAGCGGGAGCTTCTCCCCCTTCAGGAGCGGCTTTCCCACCAAGAAAAAGAGGTGGCGGAGGCCCTGGAGGCCCTCCTCCGCCTGGAAAAAGAGGCCAAGGCGGTGGAAGCCGCCTACGCCGAGCGCCTCAAGGAAAGCTTTCACCGCTTCCAGGAGGCCTTCCGCCAGCAGGCAAAGGCCCTTTTGGGGGCGCGGGCCGAGGTGCGGCGGGAAGGGCGGGGGCTTAGGCTTTTGATGGTGCCCCCGGGCAAGCGCACCCAAGACCTCCGCCTCCTTTCCCTGGGGGAGAAGACCCTGGGGGCGTTGGCCTTCCTCTTCGCCCTGGGGGAGCTCCAGGGGGGGCTACCCCTGGCGGTCTTGGACGAGGTGGACGCTGCTTTGGACGAGGCCAACCTCCTCCGCTTCGCCCGCTTTTTGGCCTCGGGGCGCCAGTTCATCCTGGTCACCCACCAAAAGCGCACCATGGAGGCCTGCCAGGCCCTCTACGGCGTCACGGCGGAGGGGGGCATAAGCCGCGTGTACGCCATCCGCAAGGAGGTAACCCATGACCTTTGACACCTACCAGGAAGAGGCCAAGAAGACCGCCCTGTACCCCGAGGCCTACCGCCTCCTCTACCCCGTTTTGGGCCTGGCGGGGGAGGCGGGGGAGCTGGCCAACAAGGTGAAGAAGGTCCTGCGCGACCACGGGGGCACCCTGACCCCAGAGGCGCGGGAGGCCATTTTGCAGGAGCTTGGGGACGTGCTTTGGTACGTGGCCCAAGTGGCCACGGACCTGGGGGAGCGCCTCGAGGCCGTGGCCCAGGCCAACCTGGCCAAGCTCCGCTCCCGCCAGGAGCGAGGAACCCTTTCCGGGTCCGGGGACACTCGCTAACAAGACTCACTTGCACTAAATACCCTTCCGGGGTATAATCGCCTCCGCCAGGCAAGGCCTGGCGAGGAGGACCCTATGGAAGACACCTTCGCTTTACCCAGGCTCAATGAGCCCGCCCCGGATTTTGTGGCCAAGACCACGGCGGGCGAGCTCCGGCTTTCCGACCTCAAGGGCAAATGGGTGGTGCTCTTTAGCCATCCCGCCGATTTCACCCCGGTGTGCTCCACGGAGTTCCTGGCCTTCGCCAAGCGACAAAAGGAGTTCAGCGAGCTTGGGGTCCAACTGGTGGGCCTCTCCATAGACTCCATCCACGCCCACCTGGCCTGGCTGAAGGACCTGGAGGAGATGTCCGGGATCACCATTGACTTCCCCGTGATCGCCGACCTGGACATGAAGGTCTCCAAGCTCTACGGGATGATCCACCCTGCCGCTAGCGAAACCGCTGCGGTACGAGCCGTGTTTATCATTGACCCAAACGGCATCCTCCGGGGCATGCTCTACTATCCCCTCACCACCGGGCGCAACATCGACGAGATCCTTCGCTTCATCCGCGCCCTGCAGTTCACGGACCGCACCGGGCTCAACACCCCCGCCGACTGGCAGCCCGGGGAGCCCGGCATCGTCAAACCCCCCGCCACCCTAAGCGAGCTCAAAGCTGACGAGGCGAAAAAGAACGAGTACGCGGAATACCGCCGCTGGTACTTGCGCCTGAAGAAGGCGGAGTAAGGGAAACCCCCTGGGTCCTTCCCAGGGGGTTTCCAGCCCTCAGTCAAAGAGGTCGAAGACTTCGAGAAAGCCCTTCTTTTTCTTGTAGGGCTTGCCTTCCTTGCGGTAGTAGACCTCCCGCTCCGCCTCGTAGTCCCGCTCCACCTGGCGGGCCTCGGCCAGGAGCTTTTCCAGCTCGCCCCGGTCCAGCCACACCCCGCCGCACTGGGGGCAGACGTCTAGGAGTACCCCCCGGCGCTCCACCTCCTTCATGCCCACGCCGCACTGGGGGCAAAGCAGAAGGGGCATCTACTCCTCCCTCCGGCCCATGAGAAGGCTGGCGTAGTAGAGGATGGTAGCCAAGGAGCTGGCCAAGGCCGCCACGTACGTGAGCGCCGCCCAGGTAAGCACCTGCCGGGCCGGGCCCATCTCCCGGGCGTCCAGGAAACCCATGCGCTTCAGGAAGTCCAGGGCCCGCCTCGAGGCGTCGAACTCCACGGGCAGGGTGATGAGCTGGAAGAGGGCCACCGCCAGGTAGAGGTAAAGCCCCAGCTTGGCCAGGCCCAAGGCCCCCACCATGAGGCCCAGGATCACCAGGATGGGCCCCAGGTTGCTCCCCAAGCTGGCCGCGGGCCAGAGGCTCGCCCGCACCCTAAGCCAAGCGTAGCCCTGGGCGTCCTGCACCGCATGCCCCACCTCGTGGGCCGCCACCGCCAGGGCGGCGAGGCTTGGGGAAGCGTAGTTGGGCTCGGAGAGGCGCACCGCCTTGGCGTGGGGGTCATAGTGGTCGGTGAGGGCTCCCGGCACCGGCTCCACCCGCACCTGGGTGAGCCCGTGGGCGTCCAGGATGGCCCGGGCCACCTGGGCCCCGGTGAGGCCCCGGGCGTTGGCCACCCGGCTAAAGCGGGCGAAGGTGGCCTGCAACCCTCCCTGGATGGCTAGGCTGGCCACGAAGACCAGTCCCATGAGCACAATGGCGAGCACGTCCATGTTTCCCTCCCTGCGGGGTGTAGCAAAAATGCCGAGGCCACCTTTTAGGTGGTCTCGCCATGCGCCCAAGGCGCCCCAGCCGACCGGGGATGGCTCCCGTACTGACGACCGGCTGGCCCCCTGTGGGGGCGGCTACTCCCCGCAGGTACCTTTATACCAGAACCCATCCCCCTTGGCAAGGTGCCTTTGCGGATTGTGCCCGCGGTTTCTTGCATGAAAACGCTCAAGGGTATAGTGGGGCCGGGAGGTGAAGCATGGGCTACGCACACCCTGAGGTTCTGGTAAGCACGGACTGGGTAGAGGCGCACCTAAAGAACCCCCAGGTGCGGGTCCTCGAGGTGGACGAGGACATCCTCCTCTACGACACGGGCCACATCCCCGGGGCCCAGAAGATCGACTGGCAGAAGGACTTCTGGGACCCGGTGGTGCGGGACTTCATCAGCGAGGAAGGGTTCGCCCAGCTCATGGAGCGGCTTGGCATTTCCAACGACACCACCGTGGTCCTCTATGGGGACAAGAACAACTGGTGGGCCGCCTACGCCTTCTGGTTCTTCAAGTACAACGGCCACAAGGACGTGCGCCTCATGAACGGCGGGCGGCAGAAGTGGGTGGAGGAGGGCCGGCCCCTCACCACCGAGGTCCCCAGCTACCCCCCGGGCCGCTACGAGGTCCCCTACCGGGACGAGTCCATCCGCGCTTACCGGGATGACGTCCTGGAGCACATCCTGAAGGTGAAAGAGGGCAAGGGGGCCCTGGTGGACGTGCGGAGCCCCGAGGAGTACCGGGGCGAGCTCACCCACATGCCCAACTACCCGCAAGAAGGGGCCCTGCGGGCCGGGCACATCCCCGGGGCCAAGAACATCCCCTGGGCCAAGGCGGTGAACCCAGACGGCACCTTTAAGAGCCCGGAAGAGCTTAGGGCCCTGTACGAGCCCTTAGGCATCACCAAGGACAAGGACGTGGTGGTCTACTGCCGCATCGCCGAGCGTTCCAGCCACTCCTGGTTCGTCCTCAAGTACCTTCTGGGCTACCCCCACGTGAAGAACTACGACGGCTCCTGGACGGAGTGGGGCAACCTGGTGGGGGTGCCCATCGCCAAAGGGGAGGAGTAAGGGAAGGCCCCGGGACTTCCCGGGGCTTTTTCAGTCCACGCTGAAGTAGCGGGCCTCGGGGTGGTGGACCACCAGGGCGCTGGTGGCGTGCTCCGGTTCAAGCTGGAAACTCTCCGTAAGCCGCACCCCGATGCGGGCGAAACCCATGAGGCGGTCCAGCTTGGCCTGGTCCGAAAGGTCCGGGCAAGCGGGGTAGCCGAAGGAGTAACGGGCTCCCTGGTAGCCCTGCTGGAAAAGCTTCCTGATATCCGTGGCGTCCTTCCCGGCGATGCCCCACATCTGCCGCATCCGCTTGTGCCAGTACTCCGCCAAGGCCTCCGTCATCTCCACGGCGAAGCCGTGGACGAAGAGGTAGTCCTGGTAGGCGCCCCCCTCAAAGAGGGCCCGCGCCTTCCTCGCAGGCTCCTCCCCCATGCTCACCAGCTGCACCCCAAGCACGTCCCGCGCCCCTTGCCCGAAGGCGGGAAGCCAGTCCGCCTCGTCCCCCAAGGGCGCGGCGTGGCGGGGGCGGAAGTAGTCCACAAGGCTTAGCCCCCCACCCCGCTGCCGGGGGAAGCGGAAGCGCTCCAGCACCTCCCCGGTTTCCGGGGAAAAGACCAAAAGCTCCTCCCCCTCCCGGGCCACGGGGAAGAAGCCGTAAAGCACCTTAGGCCTAAGCCACCCCTCCTCCACCGCCTCCCTGAGGAGGCGGCGGAACACGGGCTCCGCCTCCCGCTCCACCAGGGCCTGCCAGTCCTCCCGGCTCATCCCCTGGCGGCTATACCCCCATTGGCCCCGGTAAAGGGCAAGCTTGTTCACGTAGTGGGCGATGGTGGGAAGGTCCAGGTCCTCCTCCACCCGGACCCCGAAAAAAGGCGGCCTGGGGATGAAGGGAGCCTCCCCCACGGGCTTGGAGCGCACCTCCACCCTGGGCGCCTCTCGCTTGGGGCGGGGAGAGGCTCGTTGGGTAAGCTTAGGGGGAACCTGGCCCGTGAGCTCTTCCATGAGCCTTAGGCCCTCAAAGGCGTCCTCGGCGTAGTAGACGTTGGGGTAAATGGGGCGAAGGTCCTCCTCCACGAAGCTCCGGGTGAGGGCCGCCCCGCCCAGGATCACGGGGAGGGTGTAGCCCCGATCCCGCATGTACTCCAGGTTTTCCTTCATCACCTGGGTGCTCTTCACCAAGAGGCCCGACATGCCCACGGCGTGGGGCTTGTGCGCCTCCACCGCCTGCAGGATCTCCTCGATGGGCACCTTGATGCCCAGGTTCACCACCTGGTAGCCGTTGTTGCTGAGGATGATGTCCACCAGGTTCTTGCCGATATCGTGCACGTCCCCCTTTACCGTGGCCAGGACCATCTTGCCCTTGCCCTCGCCCCGCTTTTCCATGTGGGGCTCCAGGTGGGCCACCGCCTTCTTCATGACCTCCGCCGCCTGGAGGACGAAGGGAAGCTGCATCTTCCCCGCCCCGAAGAGGTCCCCCACCTCCTTCATCCCGGCGAGAAGGGGGCCGTTGATGAGGTCCAAGGGCTTGTACCCTTGGCGCAGAGCCTCGTCCAGGTCGGCCTCGAGGCCCCCCTTCCTCCCCTCCACCACCCGCCGCTTGAGCCGCTCCAAAAGGGGCAGGGCCTGGAAGGCGTCCTCCTTGGCCCTGGGGTCCTCCCGGTGGGCCTCGAAGTAGGCCATGAAGGCCAGAAGGGGGTCGTACCCTTCCTTGCGGCGGTCGTGGATGAGGTCCAGGGCCAAGGCGTAGGCCTCCTCGGGGATCTCGGAGATGGGGAGGATCTTCCCGGCGTCCACGATGGCGGCGGTAAGGCCCCGCTTCCGGGCCTCGTCCAGGAAGACGGAGTTCAGGACCCGCCGGGCCCTGGGCTTCAGGCCGAAGGAAACGTTGGACACCCCCAGGATAAACCCCACCCCAGGAAGGCGATGGGAAAGCTCCTCTAGGGCCAAGAGGGTCTCCTTGGCCAAGGGGCGGCTTTCCTCGTCCCCTTGGGTGATGGGGAAGGTGAGGAGGTCGAAGAGGAGGTCCTCGGGGCGGAAGCCGTGGTGCTCCGTGAGGCGCTCGTACATGCGCAGGGCCACCCGCACCTTCTCCTCCTTGGTCTTGGCCATCCCCTTCTCGTCGATGGCCAAGACCACCAGGGCCGCCCCGTGGGCCTTGGCCAAGGAGGCCACCCGGTCAAACCGCTCCAGGCCGTCTTCCAGGTTGGCGGAGTTCAGGAGGACCCGGCCCGGCAGGTACTTCAGGGCGAGCTCCATGGCCTCGGGGGAGGTGGAGTCCACCATCACGGGCACCGTGACGGCGGTGGCGAGGCTAGGGAGGAGCCACCTGAGGTCCGCAAGCTCGTCCCGCCCCGTCCAAGCCACGGAGAGGTCCAGGGCGTGGGCCCCTTCCGCCACCTGCTCCCGGGCCAGGGTGAGGATCCCTTCCAGGTCCCGGGCAAAGAGCATCTCCCGGAAGCGCTTGCTCCCCGTGGCGTTCAAGCGCTCCCCCACCAGAAAGAGGCTTGCCTCCTGGCGGAGGGAAACCGCCTGGTACAAGGAGGCCACCTGGGGCGGGAAGGCCTGGGGCCTAGGCCTGGGCGGAAGGGTCTTGACCTCCGCCGCCACCTGGCGGATGTGCTCGGGCCCCGTGCCGCAACACCCCCCCACGGCGTTCACCCCGTACTCCAGGACGAACTTGCGGTGCCACTTGGCCAGCTCCTCGGGGGTGAGGTCGTAGACCACCCTCCCCCCCTCGTTCCGTGGCAGGCCGGCGTTGGGCAGGCAGGCCACGAAGCGGGTGCTGTTCTGGGCAAAGTAGCGCACCTTGCTGTCCATGAGGTCGGGCCCCGTGGCGCAGTTCATCCCCACCACGTCGATGGGCAGGCTCTCCAAGGCGGCCAAGGCCGCCTGCTCGTCCGTGCCCACCAGGAGGGTGCCTGTGGCCTCAAAGGTCACCTGGACCTGGAGGGGGACCTCCCGCCCCACCTCGGCCATGGCCTCGCGGGCGGCAAGGACGGCGCAGCGCACCTGCAGGATGTCCTGGGCGGTTTCCAAAAGGATGAGGTCCACCCCGCCCCGGAGTAGCCCCCGCACCGCCTCCTTGTAGGCCTGGTAGAGCTCGTCCCAGGAAATCTGCCCCAAGGAGATGAGCTTGGTCCCGGGCCCCAAGGCCCCCGCCACGAAGGCCCCGTAGGGCTCGGCCACCTCCTTGGCGAGCCTGGCACCCAAATAGGCCAGGGCCTCCGCCTCCTCCCCTAGCCCATACTCGGCCAGGACGTGGCGTAGGGCGCCAAAGGTGTTGGTCTCGATCACCTCGGCCCCGGCCTCGAGGTAGGCCCGATGGATCTCCTGCACCACCTGGGGCCGGGTGCGGTTGAGCACCTCGGGGCAGCCGAAGTAGGCCTCCCCCCCGTAGTCCTCGGGGGAAAGGTCCCGCTTTTGCAACTCGGTACCCATGGCCCCGTCAAAGACCACGGGGCGCTCCAGGAGGGCCCTTAGGTAGGGGAACTTCTTGGCCCGGGCCTCCTTGTTGTAGCCCAGGCGCACCAAGGGGGCATCCCCCCACCCCGCCCCCCCCAGGTGGTGGCGGCAACCGGGACTGCAGGTGTGGACCTCCACCATATCCCGCTAGTGTAGCCAAAACCGGAGGGCTATGCTAGGCCCATGGACCCCTTCGGCATCCTCTACACCGACCTCTACCAGCTCACCATGGGCCAGGTCTACTTCCGCCTGGGGCTTCACGAACGGGAGGCCCTCTTCGAGGCCTTCTACCGCAAAAACCCGGACTACGGGGCCCACCAGGCGGGCTACACCGTCTTCGCCGGGCTTGACCCCTTACTTTCCTGGATGGAAAGCGCCCGCTTCGGGGAGGCGGAGCTAGACGCCCTCCGCGCCCTAAAGAGCCGCTCCGGCAAACCCCTCTTCGCCGAGGACTACCTCCGCTACCTAAAGGCCATGGGCGGGTTCGCCGGCCTCACGGTGAGGGCCCTCCCCGAGGGCCGGGTGGCCCACCCCCAGGTGCCCCTCCTCAGCGTGGAGGGCCCCCTCCTCCAGGCCCAGCTCCTGGAAACCGCCCTCTTGAACCGCATCAGCTACGAAACCCTCATCGCCACCAAGGCGAGTCGGGTGCGGGAGGCGGCGGGGGAGGAGGCGGTGGTGCTGGAGTTCGGCCTGCGCCGCGCCCCCGGCAAAGGGGGGGAGAGCGCCACCCGGGCGAGCCTCATCGGCGGGGCCAACCGCTCCAGCGCCGTGAGCCTTTCCCACCTCCTGGGCCTCCCCTCTTCCGGCACCCACGCCCATAGCCTGGTCCAGGCCTTCTTGGCCTTGGGCTACTCGGAGGAAGACGCCTTCCAGGCCTTCGCCGAGGTCTTCCCCGACGACACCATCCTTCTCCTGGACACTGTGGACACCCTCCACTCCGGCCTACCCCACGCCCTCCGGGTCTTTGAAGCCCTGCGGAAGAAGGGGCACCGCCCCGTGGGGGTACGGATCGACTCTGGGGACCTGGCCCATTTGGCCATCCTGGTGGCCAAGGAGCTGGACAAGGCGGGCTTTGCCGATACCCTCATCGTCCTTTCGGGCGACCTGGACGAGCTCGTGATCTGGCAGATCAAAAGCCAAATCCTGGAGGAGGCCCCCCGCTACGGCGTAGACCCGGAGAGGCTCCTCAAGCGCCTGGTCTACGGGGTGGGAACGCGGATGGTGGTTTCCTGGGGCTACCCGGCCCTAGGGGGGGTGTACAAGCTGGTGGCCATCCGGGAAAACGGGACCTGGGCCCCGGCCATAAAGATTTCCGACTCCTTGGAAAAGGTACTAAATCCCGGGCACAAGAAGGTCTACCGGGTCTACGACCACCGGGGCCTGGCCACAGCGGACCTCCTGGCCACCTTTGACGAGGCGGTGCGGGAAGATACCCCCCTCACCCTCCGCCACCCTACCGACCCCACCAAGCGCAGGACCCTAAGGCCCGGGGAGTTCACCCTCGAGCCCCTCTTGGAAGAAGCCTTCCGGGGCAAGCGACTCTTCGCCCCCCTACCCCTGGAGGTCCTGCGGGAAAGGCGCCAAAAGGACGTGGCCCGCCTGGACCCGGGGGTGCGGCGCCTAGTGAACCCCCATATTTACCACGTTTCCCTGAGCGAAAGGCTTTTCGCCCTGAAAGAGGCCTTGGTGGCCCGGCTTGCCGGCTAGCCCTACGAGGCCTGCTTGAGCCGGGCCTCCTCCAGGGCCCTCAAGGGGTGGTCCAGGTGGGGGAGGTCCACCACCAACTCCTTCACCCCGCTCCCCGGGGCCTCAAACATGAGGTCCACCATGGCCTTCTCCAGAATAGCCCTGAGCCCCCGGGCCCCCGTACCCCGCTTGAGGGCCCTGCGGGCCACCTCCTTGAGGGCCGCCGGGGTGAAGCGAAGCTCTATCCCCTCCATGCGGAAAAGCTCTTGGTACTGCCGCACCAAGGCGTTCTTGGGCTCGGTGAGGATGCGCACCAGGTCGTCCTCCGTGAGGGGGTGGAGCTGGACGATGAGGGGGGCCCGGCCCACGAACTCGGGGATCATTCCAAACTTCACCAGGTCCTCAGGGATCACCTCCAGGGGCTCTTCCCCCTTCTCCTTCCCCCCGGTGAAGCCGATGGCGGTGCGGCCCACCCGGGCCTTCACGATGTTCTCCAGGCCCTCAAAGGCCCCTCCTAAAATGAAGAGGATGTTCCTGGTGTTCACCGGGATGAACTCCTGGTGGGGGTGCTTCCTGCCCCCTTGGGGCGGCACGTTGGCGATGGTGCCCTCGATGATCTTTAGAAGGGCCTGCTGCACCCCTTCCCCGGAAACGTCCCGGGTGAGGGAGGGGTTTTCCGACTTGCGGGCGATCTTGTCGATCTCGTCGATGTAGACGATGCCCATCTCCGCCCGCTCCACGTCGAAGTCGGCGTTTTGCAGGAGGCGGAGGATGACGTTCTCCACGTCCTCCCCCACGTACCCCGCCTCGGTCAAGGTGGTGGCGTCGGCGATGGCGAAGGGCACCTCCAGGAAGCGGGCCAAGGTCTCCGCCAGCAAGGTCTTCCCCGTGCCCGTGGGGCCGATGAGGAGGATGTTGGCCTTGCCAATCTCCGCCTCGGGGTGGAGGAGGCGCTTGTAGTGGTTGTAGACCGCCACGCTAAGGGCCCGCTTCGCCGCCTCCTGGCCCACCACGTACTGGTCTAGGTGGGCCTTGATCTCCTGGGGCTTGGGCAGGCGGCTCGGCCCCTTGGGCTTGGCGCTTTCCCCCCGGAGGATCTCCTGGGCCCGCGCCACGCAGTCCTCGCAGATGAAGACGTCCTCCAGGGGGCTTTCCAGAAGCCTTCCCGTGTCGGGGGGACGCAGGCCGCAGAAGCTGCAGTGGGGCCTAGGCTTCCTCACGGGTCACCACCTGGTCAATGAGACCGTACTCCAAGGCTTCCGTCGCCGAGAGGTAGTAGTCCCGGTCCGTGTCCTTTTCCACCTTTTCCAAGGGCTGGCCGGTGTGCTTGGCCAGGATTTCGTTCAACAGCTTCTTGGCCTTGAGGATCTCCTGGGCCTGGATGGCGATGTCGCTGGCCGTGCCTCTGGCCCCACCCCAGGGCTGGTGGATCATCACCTTGGAGTGGGGCAGGGCGTAGCGGCGCCCCTTCTCCCCGGCGGCCAGGATCACCGCGGCCATACTGGCGGCAAGCCCGATGACGATGGTGGACACCGGGGCCCGGACGAACTGCATGGTGTCGTAGATGGCAAGCCCAGCGTCCACCTCCCCCCCGGGGGAGTTGATGTAGAGCTTGATCTCCTGGTTGGGGTTTTGCGCGTCCAGGAAGAGGAGCTGGGCCACCACGGTGTTGGCCACCTGGGCGTCGATGGGGGTGCCCAGGAAGATGATGCGGTCCTTAAGGAGGCGGGAGTAGATGTCGTAGACCCGCTCGCCGCGGGCGGTCTGCTCTATGACGTAGGGTATGACCATACCGTTTCTCATTCTAAGGGCAAGCCCAGGGGGAAATCCCCCCTGGGCCACCATGCCCCTTTAGGCCAGCTCCGCCAGGGCCTGGCGCACCGCCTTGTCCTGGAGGTAGGCGGCTTGGAGCCGGGCGAGGCCCCGCTCGCCGAACTCCCGCTTGAGCTCCTGGAGGGAAAGGCCGTAGGAGCGGGCCACCGCCTGCAGGTAGGCCTGCCACTCCTCCTCCGAAAGCTCGGGCTTGAGCTCCTCGGCCAGGCGCTCCTTGGCTAGGGAGCGGCGCACCCGCTTGAGGGCCTCCTGGCGCAGTTCCTCCTTGAACTTCTCTAGCTCGCCCCGCTCCTCCAGGGCCTTGAGGTAGGCCTCGAGGCCAATCCCTTGCCGCAGGAGGTCCTCCGCCAGGTGCTCCAGGAGGTGGCGCTCCTCCGCCTCCAGCATGGAGGGGGGGACGTCCGCCTCCATCCCCTCGGCGAGCTTTTCCAAAAAGGCCCGCTCCCGGGCCTCCTGGTAAGCCGCTTCCGCCTGGCGCTTCAGGCTTTCCCGCACCTTGGCCTTGAGGTCCTCCAGGCTTTCCGCCTCGAGGGTCTTGGCGAACTCCTCGTCCAGCTCGGGAACCTCGAGGGTCTTGACCTCCAAGACCTCGGTCCTCACCTCCCGCACCTTCTCGCCCTGCTCGTTAAGGACGGGCACCAGGACCACGTCCCCCGCCCGCTTGCCCAAAAGGGCCTCCCGCACGTGGGGCAGGGCCTTGGAAAGGTCGATGGGGAACTCCGCCCCCTCCTCGGTGCGCACGAAGACGTGGTCCCCCTCCTGGGCTTCCCGCTCCACGGGAACGAGCTCGGCGTAGCGCTGGCGGAGCTCTTCCAGGGCCTTTTCCACCATCTCCTCGGTGACCTCGGGAGGGGACACCTCCAGGGTGAAGCCCCGCCAGTCGGGGAGCTTCACCTCGGGGTAGTTCTCCACCTCGGCCACGTAGCGGAAACCCTCCCCCTCCTTGAGCTCCTCCTCCACCACCCGGGCGGCCACGGGGATTAGGCCCAGCTCCCGCACCGCCTCGGGGTAGGTTTCCTCCACCAAGCGCTCCTTGAGGTCGGCCAGAAGCTCATCCCGCCCCAGGCGGGCCTCCACCACCTTCAAAGGGGCCTTCCCCGGGCGGAAGCCAGGAATCCGCACCCGCTTGGCCAGGTCCTTGAGGAGGGCCTGGTAGCTCTCCTCCACCCTCTTCGCCGGGACTTCCACCCGGACCTTCACCAGATAGCCGGAACGCTCCAGGATCTCCGCCACGCCACACCTCGCAGTTGCAGGGGCCCCGCCCGGTTGGTGCGAGGAGCGGGACTTGAACCCGCACGGGTTGCCCCACCGGATCCTAAGTCCGGCGCGTCTACCGGTTCCGCCATCCTCGCATGGGGGCGAGGCCCCCCTTCAAAATACCACCCCTTGCGGGGTGGTGGTTTTGGGGTGAGCGATGGGACTTGAACCCACGACCCCCGGATCCACAGTCCGGTGCTCTAACCAGCTGAGCTACGCTCACCACGCTCAGCATCCGCCATTCTAAGGAGCTATCTCGCCTCCGTCAAGGCCTGAAGCCCGCCTTCCAGGCTCATGGCCTCATAGCCTTCCGCCTCCAGGTAGAGGGCGGCCACCTGGCTCAAAAGCCCCTTTTCGCACACCAGGAGGAGGGGTACCTTGGGCAGGCCGTGCTCGCCTTTTTGAATTTTCTCCAAAGGCACCCACTCCGCCGGGAAGGGCAAGGAGGTGGTCCTGCGGTCGGGGGGGCGGACGTCCACCACCTTCACCCCTTGGGCCAGGAGGGCGGGAAGCTCCTCGGGGCGCACCTTGCGCATGGCCTGAGTATAGCCGGCCACGGGACCGGGGCCTATCGCAACTCTATGCATTTATACCGGCATATTGTGCATAATCTCCGCAAGTAGCCCTTGGATTTGCCCCGGGTGTGTGGTAAGCTCTTCCACCGGGTACGCGATGCCGCCGAGAAGAGACCTCAAGAAAATCCTCATCATCGGTTCGGGACCCATCACCATCGGGCAAGCCGCCGAGTTTGACTACTCCGGCACCCAAGCGGTGAAGGCGCTTCGGGGAGCGGGATACGAGGCCATTTTGGTGAACTCCAATCCCGCCACCATCATGACCGACCCCGAGCTGGCCGAGCGCACCTACATCGAGCCCCTAACCCTGGAGTCCTTGGAGCGCATCCTGGCCAAGGAGCGTCCCGACGCCCTCCTGCCCACCCTGGGGGGCCAGACCGCCCTCAACCTCTCCATGGCCCTTTACGAGGAAGGCGTCCTGGAGCGCTACGGGGTAGAGCTCATTGGGGCCAAGGCGGAGGCCATCAAGAAGGGGGAAGACCGGGAGGAGTTCCAAAAGGCCATGCGGAAGATCGGTCTCGAGGTGCCCCGGGGCCTCATGGTGGGAAGCGTGGAGGAAGGGCTCCACTTCGCCCGGGAGGTGGGCTACCCCGTGGTGGTGCGCCCCTCCTTCACCCTGGGGGGCACGGGGGGCGGCATCGCCCGAAGCGAAGAGGAGCTGGTGGAGGTCCTGGGCCGGGGCCTCACCCTCTCCCCGGTGCACACCGCCTTGGTGGAGGAATCGGTCTTGGGCTGGAAGGAGTTCGAGCTGGAGGTGATGCGGGACCACGCCGACACCGTGGTCATCATCACCAGCATCGAAAACGTGGACCCCATGGGGGTCCACACCGGGGACTCCATCACCGTGGCCCCGGCCCAGACCCTCTCCGACGCCGAGTACCAGAGGATGCGGGACGCCGCCAAGGCGGTGATCCGGGAAATCGGGGTGGACACGGGGGGGTCCAACATCCAGTTCGCCGTGGACCCCAGGACGGGCCGCCAGGTGGTGATCGAGATGAACCCCCGGGTTTCCCGCTCCAGCGCCCTTGCCTCCAAGGCCACGGGCTTCCCCATCGCCAAAATCGCCGCCTTGTTGGCGGTGGGCTACCGCCTGGACGAGCTTCCCAACGACATCACCCGCAAGACCCCCGCCTCCTTTGAGCCCACCATCGACTACGTGGTGGTGAAGATCCCCCGCTTCGCCTTCGAGAAGTTCAAGGACCTTCCCAACACCTTAGGGGAGCTCAAGGACGAGCTTGGCACCCAGATGAAGTCCGTGGGGGAGGTGATGGCCATTGGCCGCACCTTCAAGGAGGCGCTTCAAAAAGCCCTCCGGGGGCTGGAGCGGGACGTGAGGGCCTTGGCGGGGGTGCGCACGGAGGACCTGGAGAAAAAGCTCTACCCCAACCCTGACCGCATCTACGCCGTGCTGGAACTCCTCAGGCGGGGCATGCCCATAGAGGAGCTCCACCAGGCCACCCGCATAGACCCTTGGTTCCTCCACCAGATGAAGGAGATCGCCGAGGCGGAAGCCTGGCTCCAGGACCACCCCCCCAAGGACCGGGAGGACTGGCGCTTTTACAAGGCCTTGGGCCTCCCCGACCGGCGCCTGGGGGAGCTTTTGCGCCGGGGGGAGAAGGAGGTGCGGGCCGAGCGCAAGGCCCTGGGGGTGGCCCCCGTCTACAAGACGGTGGACACCTGCGCCGCCGAGTTTGAGGCCTACACCCCCTACCACTACTCCACCTACGAGGAGGAGGACGAGGTCTGGCCCTCGGAGAAACCCAAGGTGGTGATCCTGGGCTCGGGGCCCATCCGCATCGGGCAAGGGGTGGAGTTCGACTACGCCACGGTGCACGCCGTCTGGGCCCTCAAGGAGGCGGGGTACGAGACCATCATGGTGAACTCCAACCCGGAGACGGTATCCACGGATTACGACACCGCCGACCGCCTCTACTTTGAGCCCCTGACCCTCGAGGATGTCCTCAACCTGGTGGAGCACGAAAAGCCCCTGGGGGTGATCGCCACCTTGGGAGGGCAGACGCCCTTGAAGCTGGCCAAGGGGTTGGAGGAGGCCGGGGTGAGGCTTCTCGGCACCCCGTACGCCGCCATCCATAAGGCGGAAGACCGCCACGCCTTCCACGAGCTCTGCCAAGCCCTGGGCATCCCCCAGCCCGAGGGCCGGGTGGCGGGGAGCCCGGAGGAGGCCTTGCGGCTTGCCCGGGAGTTGGGCTTTCCCCTCCTCGCCCGGCCCAGCTACGTCCTGGGGGGGCGGGCCATGCGGGTCCTCAGGGACGAGGGGGAGCTTCTGCGCTACCTGGAGGAAGTCTATGCGCCCTTGGAGGAAAAGCCCTCCATCCTTCTAGACCGCTACCTGGAAGGGGCCTTGGAGCTGGACGTGGACGCCCTTTCCGATGGGGAAGCGGTGATGATCGCCGGGGTGATGGAGCACGTGGAGCGGGCCGGGGTCCACTCGGGGGACTCGGCCACGGTCCTGCCCCCCGTGCACCTCTCCCCCGAGGCCTTGGCCAAGGTGAAGGACTACACCCGCCGCCTGGCCCTGGCCTTAGGGGTGAAGGGGCTTTTGAACGTGCAGTACGCCGTGGTGGGGGAGGAGGTGTATATCCTCGAGGCCAACCCCCGGGCGAGCCGCACCGTACCTTTCGTGTCCAAGGCCATCGGCGTGCCCCTGGCCAAGCTGGCCGCCCTCATCGCCGTGGGGAAGACCCTGAAGGAGCTCGGGGTGAAGGACCTGGAGCCCGTGCCCCCCTACTACGCCGTGAAGGAGGTGGTGATCCCCTGGCTCAAGTTCCCCGGGGTCATCCCGGTCCTGGGCCCGGAGATGCGCTCCACGGGGGAAAGCATGGGCCTAGACGAAGACCCCTACCTGGCCTACTACAAGGCGGAGCTCGGGGCTGGGCAAACGCTTCCCCTGGAGGGCCGGGTGCGCTTCATTGGGGAAGGGCTTCGCCCTGAGGAACGGGACCGCCTGGAGGCGCTGAAGCGGGCCTACCAGGAGGCGGGGTTTAGCCTGAGCCAGGAGGGCTACGACCTCCTCATCAGCCCCGTTCCCCACCCCGAGCTCCGGCGGGCAGTGGAGAAGGGGCTTCCCTTCATCACCACCCTGGAAGGGGCCTGGTGGAGCCTAAAGGCCATCCTAAAGGCGCGGGAAAAGGCCCTGGGGGTGGAGAGCCTCCAGGAGTGGCACACCCGGCTGCAGGCGGGTGTACAATAGGCGGCAATGAAGCTCATCATCGCCATCGTGCAGGACACGGACGCCCCCGGCCTCACCAAGGCCCTTTTGGAGCGGGGCCTCCAGTCCACCAAGCTGGCCTCCACGGGGGGCTTCTTGCGGGAAGGAAACACCACGCTTCTCATCGGGGTAGAGGACGAGCGGGTGGCGGAGGTTCTGGAACTGGTACGGGAGAAGTGCCGCACCCGCACCCGCCTGGTAACCCGGGGCCTCCCCCTTTCCGAGGCCCCCGACCCCTTCCTGGCCCAGCCCGTGGAGGTGCAGGTGGGGGGCGCCGTGGTCTTCGTCCTGCCGGTGGAAGGCTTCTTCAAGGTGTGAGGGGGCTCCTGCCTTGGGGCTGGCGCCTAGGCCTTTGCGGCACCCCCACCGCCTTCGCCGGCCCCTACGGGCCCCCTAACCCTTGACCTACCCCGGGTACTGGACTCCCTGGAACCCGCCCGCTAAAGTGGGCGGGGTGGAAGGCGAGCTGTTCCTGCTTAAAGACGCAAAAGGCCGCGCCTTCCTGGTGCGCCTGAAGCCCGGGGGGGTCTTCCACCACCACAGGGGAAGCGTCCCCCACGAGGCCATCCTCCAGGCGGGGCCCGGGGGGGTGGTGCGGACCCACCTGGGGGAGCCCCTTTCCGTCCACCGCCCCACCCTGGAAGAGTACGTCCTGCACATGCGACGAAGCGCCACCCCCACCTACCCCAAGGACGCTAGCGCCATGGTGACCCTTTTGGACCTTTCCCCGGGGATGCGGGTCCTCGAGGCGGGCACGGGCTCGGGGGGGCTCACCCTCTTCCTGGCCCGGGCGGTGGGGAAGGAGGGCCTGGTGGAAAGCTACGAGAAGCGGCCCCACCACCTGAAGCAGGCGGAGGACAACGTGAGGGCCTTCTGGCAGGTGGAAAACGTGCGCTTCCACCCCCTGGGCCTGGAGGAGGCGGAACTCCCCCAGGAGGGCTTCCACGGGGTGGCCTTAGACCTCATGGAGCCCTGGAAGGTGCTGGGCAAGGCGGCGGAGGCCCTGATGCCGGACCGCTTCCTGGTGGCCTACCTCCCCAACATCACCCAGGTGTTGGAAACCGTACGGGCGGCGGAGGGGCTACCCCTCCGCCTGGAAAGGGTCCTGGAGGTGGGCTGGCGGGAGTGGGAGGTGCGGCTCCCCGTGGCCCATCCCCGCTTCCAGCAGGTGGGGCACACGGCGTTCCTGGTGGTTTTTCGCAAATGGAAGGCCTCCTGATCCACGCCCTGCTGCGGGAGCTCCAAGGGGAGCTTCCCGCGCTAAACCTCGGCCTGGCCTTTCCCGAGGAGGGTACCTTGGCCGTCCTCCTCAAGGGGAAAGGGGGGCGGATCTTCAACCTGATCCTCCACTACCGCCCCCCCAACCCCAGCCTGGTCCTGGAGGAGGGCACGATCCTGGGGGAGCCCAAAACCCCCTTCCAACGGCAACTCGCCGCCCGGGTCAAGGGGCCTTTGGTCAAGGCGGAGCAGCTCAAGCTAGACCGGGTGGTCTACCTCCACTTCGCCGGGGAGAAGGGCTTCGTGGACATGGCGCCCTCGGTTTTGGTCTTCGAGGCCACGGGGCGGAACGCCAACCTCCTCCTCCTGGACGAGAAGGGCACCATCCTGGGGGTGGACCGGGTCATCACCAAGGAGGTGAACCGCTACCGGGAGCTAAAGCCCGGCCTCCCCTACACCCCCCCTCCCCCCTACGCCAAGCTGGACCCGAGGACGCTAACGGCGGAAGACCTCCGGGTGCTCTTGGGTAAGCCCCTCAAGGAGGTGGTGCGGCACGTGGACGGGGTGGGGCTCGAGCTCATGCGGGAGCTCGCCCGCCGGGCCGGGCTCACGCCGGAAAGCCCCTTGGGGGAGGAGGAGCTCAAGGCCCTCCACCGGGCCCTGACGAGCCTGGTGCAAGACCCTTCCCTGCGCACCGAGCTTTCTGAGGAGCTCCGCCTAAAGTGGCAGGAGGAGGAGAAGGAGGCCCTGAGGAAGCCCCTCCTCGAGGCCCTGGCCCGGGAGGCCAGAACGCTTCGGGCCCGGCTCGCCGACTACCACAAGGCCTTAGAGCGCCTGGAGGAGGCGGAGGCCCTGCGCCAAAAAGGCGACCTCCTCCTGGCCCGGCTCAAGGAGGTGCCCAAGGGGGCGAGCCAGGTGGTGCTGGAGGGCTTTGACGGCGAGCCCGTGGCAATCCCCCTAGACCCCGCCCTCTCGCCCCAGGAAAACGCCAAGAAGCTCTACGAGCGGGCCCGGCGGCTTGAGGAGCTGGCGGAGCGGGCCCTGGACCTCATCCCCAAGACGGAGGCCAGGCTAAAGGCCCTCGAGGCGGAAATGGCCCGGGTGAAGGAGGCGGACCTCCAAACCCTCCTCGCCCTCTCCCAAAGGCCCAAGGAGGGCAAAGGGCCCCGGCTTGGCCTCCGCTACACCTCCCCCTCGGGCTTCCCCGTCCTCGTGGGGCGGAACGCCAAGGAAAACGACCTCCTCACCCGCCTCGCCCACTCGGAGGACCTCTGGTTCCACGCCCAGGGGGTGCCGGGAAGCCACGTGATCCTGAAGGCCGAGGGCAAGAACCCCCCCCTAGAGGACCTCCTCTTCGCCGCCCAGCTCGCCGCCTACCACTCCAAGGCCCGGGGCGAGCGGCAGGTGCCCGTGGACTACACCCGCAAGAAGCACGTGTGGCGGCCCCGGAAGGCGGCCCCCGGCCAGGTGCTCTATACCCAGGCCAAGACCCTGTTCGTGGAAGGTACCCTCCCGGCCGGCGCCCAGGGGGAGGAGGGCGCTGAATAACCTGACCCTACGGGAAGGAGCGAGCCCTTCCCCACCCTCCGCTGCGCCCAATGCGGCCCAGGCCAAGGGAATCTTGACCCCCTTCGCTTGCAGGTGAGATAGCTACTTCCCTAATCTGCCTAAATACGACCGAACAGGCACGTTTGACACTTCACTAAAGCGAAGGGTTGATGCCAGGCTCCTTCTTGCCCTGTGTTTGGACTTGGTCAACGTTTTCGGTCTTGTGCTATACTTGGGGTGTCGGCCCTGGCCGACGGGGTTCTTGAAAGCCAGTTTTCCCCTTGAGGAAGGCGAATATGCGCTTTTCCCTTCTCATCGACCCTTCCGCAAGTGGCTTGCGAACGCGCTAAACCCCCAAAAACCGCCCTTATACGGCGTGTGCATATTCCAAGCTTCATCTTTCTCACAAACCCCCTCCAGGAGTGCCGTCCAGGACGTAGCAGAAAAGGGGGTGCCGTTGCACGAGATGCTTCCCCGTCAGGGGATTGCGACCCCCGTGGGGTAGGGGGCCTCCCCCCGCCAGGCCCTCAGTTGCACGAGATGCTTCCCCGTCAGGGGATTGATACGGTCTTCTTTGTCAAGCCACCGGTTCCAGCCGACCGGCGTAGTAGGCCCTGAGCCGCCCCATCATCCGGCGCAAAAGCTTGTGGGCCACCGCCAAAAGGGCTTGCTTCTTCCGCTTGCCCCGGGAAAGCAACCGGTGGTAGAAGGCCCGCATCTTTGGGTCATGCCGCACCGCCACCAAAGCCCCCATGTAAAGCCGCTTCCGCAAGAGGCTAGGCCCCTTCTTGGAAAGCCGGCTCCGCTCCACCGTCTTCCCCGACGCCTCCCGCTCCGGGATGAGCCCGGCGTAGGAGGCCGCCTCCTTGGCCCGGCCCCAAAGGTGGGGCGGCACCAGGGCCAGCACCGCCGCCGCCACCTGGGGACCTACTCCCGGGAGCGCCAGGAGAACCCCGGACTCGGGGAAGGTCTCCAGAAGGGCCCGGATTCTTTCCTCCACCTCCTCTAGGAGCTCCCGTACCAAGGCCAGCTCCCTCTGGAGGAGGGCCATGACCCCCTGGCTTCCCGCCCACGTGGCGGCCTCCCGTTGGTTCAGGATGGCCCTTTCCCGCCGGGCCAGGTCTTCCTGGTACCCCACCAGGGCCTTGAGCTCTTGGAGGGCCTGGGGGGGAGGGGTGTAGGCCCGGAGTTCCTCCCGGTAAACCTGGGCGTAGCGGGCGAGGAGGAAGGCGTCTTGGCGGTCGGTCTTGTTCCGCTCCGCCATGGCCTTGCGGAAGGCGGCCAGGTGGTAGGGGTTGACCAGGGCTACGTGGAAGCCCCTGGCCACCAGGAGGTTGAGGAGGGGGAGGTGGTAGACGCTGCTGGGTTCCAGGGCCACCCAGGTGGGGCGGTGGTGGGCCAGGGCGGAGAGGAGGGCTTGGCGGCCTTCCTCGGTGTTGGGGAAGCGGAGACGGGTGGGTTTGGCAGAGGGGGAGACCAAGGCCAGGTCCAGGTGGGGTTTGCTGACGTCAATGCCTGCGAAGAGCATGCTTTACCTCCTTTGCTAGACTGAGGGAGGTGGCCACCCGACCCCGTGTGCCGTCCATGTGGATGCGGTCGTGGAAGACCGGGATACGGTGCGGCAGGGAGGCCGGGGCGGGTGGCTACCCATCAATCCCGCGGGCGTGGTGGCCCGGCAACCTGAGCGGTAGAGCCTCCCTCATGGGGGAAGATACATGCGACCCCTGAAGTCCGCCGCCTTGTGGGGGCTCAGGACCTCCAGTTGCACGAGATGCTTCCCCGTCAGGGGATTGCGACTAGGCGTAGTGGCCTACACCGTCATGGAGGACGGCTTCGAGGTTGCACGAGATGCTTCCCCGTCAGGGGATTGCGACGTAGCGCCTGGCAGCCCTGAGGACCGCCTTGTCATGGGTCCCCAGGTTGCACGAGATGCTTCCCCGTCAGGGGATTGCGACACCACGTAGAAACGACCACAGCCACGACCGCCAAAAGGCCAGTTGCACGAGATGCTTCCCCGTCAGGGGATTGCGACTACGACAATTAGGACAAAGCTTTACATTGCCGCCCCGCTTGTTGGTTGCACGAGATGCTTCCCCGTCAGGGGATTGATGCTGTTTCCCCTTGTTAGGCGGTGGGCGTGGGGAAAAGGCCCCCGCACCCTTGGGTGGGCCGGGCAGGCCTGTCCCAGGAGATTGCCCGGTGTCCGGTTCTCCCCTAAACTTAGACCCCGTGAAGAGGGTGATGTTCCACGCCAAAATCCACCGGGCCACCGTGACCCAGGCCGACCTCCACTACGTGGGCTCGGTGACCGTGGACCAAGACCTCCTGGACGCCGCCGGCATCTTGCCCTACGAGCAGGTGGACATCTACGACATCACCAACGGGGCCCGCCTCACCACCTACGCCCTCCCCGGCCCCCGGGGCTCGGGGGTGGTGCAGATCAACGGGGCGGCGGCCCACCTGGTGAAGCCGGGGGACCTGGTGATCCTGGTGGCCTACGGCGTCTTTGACGAGGAGGAGGCCAGGGAGCTCAAGCCCACCGTGGTCCTGGTAGACGAGCAAAACCGCATCGTAGAGGTAAGAAAAGGGTGAACCGCCTCAGGCTCTACCTGGAACTGGTGCGCTTCGAGCACACCCTTTTCGCCCTCCCCTTTGCCTACGGCGGGATGCTCCTGGCGGCGGGGGGCTGGCCGGGCTGGCCCACCTTCCTCCTGGTCACCCTGGCCATGGTGGGGGCAAGGACCATGGCCATGGCCCTAAATCGGCTCATCGACTGGCGGATAGACGCCCTGAACCCTCGCACGCAAAACCGCCACCTGCCCAAGGGCCTGGTGAAGCCTTGGGAAACCCTGTTTTTGGCCCTTGTGGGCCTTTTGCTCTTGGTCTACGCAGGCCTCTCCCTAAACCCCCTCACCGCCAGGCTACTCCCGGTGGCGGTCTTTTTCCTCACCGTTTACAGCTACACCAAGCGCTTCACCTGGCTCTGCCACTACGTCCTGGGCCTCACCATTGGGGCGGCCGCCGCTGGGGGGTGGATCGCTGTTACGGGAAGCTTCGCCCCCACCGCCTACTGGCTTTGGGCTGGGGTGGGGCTTTGGATTGCCGGCTTCGACATCCTCTACGCCACCCAGGACTACGCCTTTGACCGGGCCTTTGGGGTGAAAAGTATCCCGGCCCGCTTTGGCATCCCCAAGGCCCTCATCCTGGCCCGCCTCACCCACCTCCTGGCCTGGCTCGCCTTCCTCCTGGCCGGCCTGAGCTACGGGGCGGGGCCCCTTTACTTTCTTGGGCTTTTCCTGGTGGGGGGGCTCCTCCTTTGGGAGCACCGCCTGGTATCCCCCGAGGACCTTTCCAAGGTGGAGGTGGCCTTCTTCCAGGCCAACGTGGGGGTGAGCCTGGGAATGTTCCTCTTCATCCTCCTGGACCTTCTCCTCATGGGGTAGCCTTAGGGCATGGAAGGCCTAAAGCGGCAGGCGGAGGCAGCCATCCGGGAGTTTTTGGAGCTTTTCCCCCTGCCCCAGGGAGGCCTCTTTGTCCTGGGGGGCTCCACCAGCGAGGTCTTGGGGGAAAGGGTGGGCACAAGGCCGAGCCTGGAGGTGGCCGAGGCCATCCTGGAAGGGCTTCTACCCCCCCTCCTGGAGCGGGGGGTGTACGTGGCGGTCCAGGGGTGCGAGCACCTGAACCGGGCCCTGGTGGTGGAGCGAGAGGCGGCCCGGGCCTATGGCCTCGAGGAGGTCACGGTCTTCCCCCACCCCAAGGCGGGCGGGGCCTTGGCCACGGCGGCCTTCCTCCGGTTCCGGGAACCCATCATGGTGGAATCCCTTAAGGCCCAGGCCCACGGGGGGATGGACATCGGCGGGGTACTCATCGGGATGCACCTAAGGCCCGTGGCCGTGCCCCTGCGCCTTTCCGTGCGCAAGCTGGGGGAGGCGGTTCTCCTGGCTGCCAAAACCCGGCCCAAGCTCGTCGGGGGGGCCCGGGCGGTCTACACCCGGGAGGAGATGCTCAGGAAGCTGGAAGAATATCGCTAAGCGCCTCCCTGAAAAGCGCCGCCACCCCCAAAGCCTCGTAGCGGTCGTAGGCGCCCATGAGGGAAAGGCGGAAAATCTTGCCCTTCAAGGGCCCTTGCCCCCCGGCGATGACCGCTCCCCGCCGGGCGAAGGCCTCCTTCACCGCCCCGTAGGGCACCCCCTCGGGCAGGTAGAAGGCGGCCACGGCGGGGCTTCGCACCTCAGGGACCGCCTTGAGGCCAAGCTCCTCCCCCACCTGGTAAAGGAGCTGGTTCTGCCAGGCCTTTAGGGCCAGGTGCGCCTCGAGCTGGGGCATCACCGCCTCCAACACCGCTTCCACCGCCCCCACCAGGTTGATGGCCGGGGTCCAGGCGCTCTCCCCCTCCCTTTGCGCCTTGAGCTCCCGCGCCAGGTCCAGGTAGTAGCCCCGAGGCTTCAGGCGCTCCAGGGCCCTTGGGGCAAGGGCCACGAAACCCAGGCCTGGGGGGCACATGAGCCCCTTCTGGCTTCCCGAGGCGGCGGCGTCCACCCCGTAGGCCTCCAGGGCCACCTCCCGCACCAAAAGGCTCGTCACCATGTCCGCCCCCACCAGGCCCTCGGGGTTTTCCTCCCTGAAGGCCCGGGCCAGGGCGGGCAGGTCCACCAAGGCTCCGGTGGAGGTTTCCGAGTGGACGAGGAGGAGGCCAGCAAAGCCCTTCCTCGCCACGTCCTCGGGCCGGGGCACGCGCCCATAGGGAAGGTCCAGGCGCTCGGCCCTGAGCCCCGCCGCCTGGGCGACCTCGTAAAAGCGCTCGGAGAACTTGCCGTAGACGGGGACCAAAACCCGCTCCCCCGGGGCGAAGAGGTTCTGCACCAGGGCCTCCATGGCCAGGGTGCCGCTTCCCGTGAGGAGGAGGACCTCCCCTTCCGTGCCGAAGGCCCGTTGCAACAGGGCGCGCGCCCTTAGGAAGAGGGCCCGGGCGGGCTCGGTGCGGTGGTGGAGCTGGGGACGGGAGAGGGCTTCCAGGGCCTTGGGGTGAAGCCGCACGGGACCAGGGGTCAGGAGCCACTCCATGGGAAAAGTGTATCGTAGACCCGTGGACCTGGCCCTCCGCTTCCGCGCCCCCACCCCGGGGGAACACCTCCTGCCCCTACCCCAAAACCTCCCCGGCCAGGCGGTGGAGGACCTTTTCCTGTCCCATAAGCCCCTGGAGGTGTACGAGGCCCGGGGCAACCTCCTGGCCCGTTTTGCCCTCGAGGAGGGGGAAACGGTAGCGCTCCGCTTCCGCCTCAGGCCCCACCCCCTTCGGGAAACCCCCCCTTGGGCAAAGGCCCTCCTGAAGGAGCCCCCGGAGGCCTGGCCCGGGATCCTGGCCCACCGCGGGCACAAGGTGGAAAGGGCCTTGGGCTTCCTGCTCTCGGGAAGGCCCCACACCTGGTTTCTGGTGGACGGCCTTCCCCTAGACCCCCACCTCTTCCACGCCCTCCAGGAAAACCCCGCCCACCTCCTTCCCCTAGGGGTGGCCCCCGAGCCCAGGGTTTACCTGGGCGGGCACGAGGGGCGGCGCCTCCTTCTCCTCAAAGCCCCTTGGCCCGGGGAGGAAGCCCTCCTTTGGCAAGAGCTCCAGGCCCTGCGGCCCGACCCGCTGCCGCCCCTCAGAGCTTTGGCCTTCGCCTCCTTGGGCCTTTCCGCCCTAGGCCTAGCCACGGGGCCTTGGCCCTACCTTCCCTACCTAGGGCTTTTGGCCGTGCGGCAGGGCCCAGCCCTAAAGGACATCTTCCTGCATAGCCCCCGCCACGCCCTGGAAAGCCTCCTCTTCCACGCCTTCGCCCTCTCCGTGACCCTAACCCCGGTCCCCGGGCTTGGCCTGGCCTACCTGGCCCTTTTCCTATGGAACCGCCTTAGGCCTTCTTCCGCAGCTCTTCCAAAATCTCCCGAAGAAGCCTGACCTCCTCCGGAGGCCCGGGGGGAGCCGCCTGGGCCTCCTCCTTCTTCAGGCGCTTCTGCACCTCCTGCATGGGCACCACCACCAGGAAGTAAATGGCGGCCGCCACCACCACGAAGTTCAAGACGGCGTTGAGGAACTTGCCCAAGGCGATGGGCCCAAGCTTTACCGCAGAGAAGTCGGGCGCGCCCCCCAGAGCGCCGATCAGGGGGGTGAGGACGTCCGCCACCAAGGAGTTCACCACCTGGCCAAAGGCGCCGCCGATCACCACCGCCACCGCCAAATCCACCACGTTGCCCCGCATGAGAAAGTTCTTGAACCCCTGCAACATAGCTCCCTCCTCAACCCAGGCTCGGTTCTTGGTCCTCCCATACTACGACAAGCACCCAGGAAAGCCCTGGTACAATGGGTCTGACCCCCGATGAGCCCAAGCGTGGCTCAAAGCGTGGGGCTTAAGGAGGCTCGCATGGCTAAGGTCAAGCTGGAGCACGTGTGGAAGCGCTTCGGCAAGGTGGTGGCCGTCAAGGACTTCAACTTGGAAACCGAGGACGGGGAGTTCGTGGTCTTCGTGGGGCCCTCGGGCTGCGGCAAGACCACCACCCTGCGCATGATCGCCGGGCTGGAGGAGGTTTCCGAGGGCAAGATCTACATCGGCGACCGCCTGGTCAACGACGTTCCCCCCAAGGACCGGGACATCGCCATGGTCTTCCAGAACTACGCCCTCTACCCCCACATGAACGTCTACGAGAACATGGCCTTTGGGCTACGCCTGCGCCGCTACCCTAAGGAGGAGATTGAGCGGAGGGTGAAGGAGGCGGCCCGCATCCTGAAGATCGAGCACCTCCTCAACCGCAAGCCCCGGGAGCTCTCCGGCGGGCAACGCCAGCGGGTAGCCATGGGCAGGGCCATCGTGCGGGAGCCCAAGGTCTTCCTCATGGACGAGCCCCTCTCCAACCTGGACGCCAAGCTAAGGGTGGAGATGCGGGCGGAGATCGCCAAGCTGCAAAGGCGGCTTGGGGTCACCACCATCTACGTGACCCACGACCAGGTGGAGGCCATGACCCTGGGCCACCGCATCGTGGTGATGAAGGACGGGGAGATCCAGCAGGTGGACACCCCCCTGAACCTCTACGATTTCCCCGCCAACCGCTTTGTGGCTGGCTTCATCGGCAGCCCTTCCATGAACTTCATCCGGGCCCGGGTGGAAGCCCAAGGGGACAAGGTCTACCTCTTCGCCCCGGGCTTCCGCATCCGGGTGAACCCGGTCCTCGCCCAAGCCCTAAGGCCCTACGCCGGGAAAGAGGTGTGGATGGGCATAAGGCCGGAGCACCTGGGGCTTAAGGGCTACACGGTCATCCCGGAGGAGGAGAACGTTATCCGGGGCGAGGTGGAGGTGGCCGAACCCTTGGGGGCGGAAACGGAGATCCACGTGAGCGTGGACGGCACCGTGCTGGTGGCCAAGGTGGACGGCCACGCCCCGGTGAAGCCCGGGGACAAGGTGGAGCTTTTGGCGGACACCTCCCGCCTCCACGCCTTCGACGTGGACACCGACGAGACCATCGGCCACGCCCAGGAAAAGGCGGCGGTGGCCCGCTAGGGAAAGCGCTTCGGGCGGGGAGGGAAGCCTCCCCGCCTTTATGATGGAGGGGTGGTAGCTTTGCCCAAGCCCTTTGTCCTGGGGATCGCCGGAGGCACCGCAAGCGGCAAGACCACCCTGGCCCGAGCCCTGGCGGAAGCGCTGGGGGAGCGGGTGGCCCTCTTGCCCCTGGACCACTACTACAAGGACCTCTCCCACCTCTCCTTCAACGAACGCCTGGCGCTGAACTACGACCACCCCGAGGCCTTTGACCTCCCCCTTTACCTGGCCCACGCCCAAGCCCTCCTGGCGGGAACTGGGGTGGAGATGCCCACCTACGACTTCAAGGCCTACACCCGGGGGGCCAAGACGGAGTGGGTTTCCCCCGCCCCGGTGGTGATCCTCGAGGGCATCCTGGTCCTGCACTTTCCCGAGCTCCGCGCCCTCATGGACCTCAAGGTCTTTGTGGACGCCGACGCCGATGAGCGCTTTATCCGCCGCCTGGAGCGGGACGTGCGGGAAAGGGGGCGGAGCCTGGAAAGCGTGGTGACCCAGTACCTCACCAAGGTGAAACCCATGCACCTGGCCTTCGTGGAGCCCAGCAAGCGCCATGCGGACGTGATCCTGCCGGGGGGCGGACAAAACCCCGTGGCCTTGGAGATGCTTAAGGCCAAGGCCCTTAGCCGCCTGGCGCAGATGGAGGCGGCATGAGGGCCTTTCTCAACCTCGCCCTCCTCCTTGCCCTCTTCCCCTCCCTCCTCGCCCTCTCGCCCCGGCTAAGGGCGGAGCGGCCGGGGCCCGTGGTCTTGGTGGTGGACGCCGAGTCCGTGCGGGAGGAGGCCCGGGCCCAGGGCAAAAGCCTTTTAGAAGTTCTCCAAGACTACCGGGCCCAAGGGGTTATGGGGGTGGCCTTCCCCGAGCACTTCCTCAAGGAATGGGTGGACCTGGGGGTTTTGCGCTACCGCTCTGGGAGCGAGCTCCTGGAGGAGGGGCTTCCCGCCCGAAAAGGGTGGTACTACGTGAAGGGGGAGGCCTGGCTCCAGGCCCTCTTGGAAAAGGCCTACGCCCTCCCCACCCACCGTCTGGGGGACTGGCTCGGCTTTCCCCTGGACGTGCAGGCCTTCCCCGCCTTCTATCCCCTAGAGGAGATGCGAGAGGCCAAGGAGGCGGGGTTTTACGTGGTGGCGCGGCCCATCAACCACCGCCTGCGCCGGCTTGACCCCACCCTGCCCGTGGTGCCCGAGGAGGCGGAGGCCGTGGTCTTCGCGGGCCTCGAGGCCCTGGGGTACCCGTACCGCCTGGAGGAGGCCAAGGCCTTGGTGCACGCCCCAGTGGCCCTTATCGAGGGCACGCCCCAGCCCGGCCTTCAGGCCTTCCGGGAAAAGGGGATCCTTAGGCTCTTTAGCCTCCGCTACGAGTGGCAGCTCACCCTAAGCCCCCAGGAGGCGGCGGACAAGTACGTCCTGGCCGCCCGGGAACGGGGGCACCAGCTCCTTTACCTGAGGCCCTACCCTTACCCCGAGGACACCCGGGTCTTTTTGAACCGCATCCAAGAGGGCCTGAAGGCCAGCGGCATCCCCTTGGGAACGCCCCGCCCCCGGGACTTCACCCCAAGCCCCCTGCGCTATGCCGCCTGGGTAGGGGTCTTGGCGGGGCTTGGGCTTTTGGCCCTGGGCCTGCCCGTGTACGGGCCCCTCGTGGCCTTCGCCCTCCTTCTTTTGGCCTTGGGCTACGCCGGAAGCCAGGCCGGGGCCCTCCTGGCCGCCTTGGTGTTCCCCGTCCTGGGGTTCTTGGGCCCGCGAAATGGGCTTTGGATGTGGCTGCGGGCCCTGGGTTATGCCCTGGCAGGTGCGGTCTTCCTCTCCGCCCTGGGCTCCACCCCCGCCACCGTGCTGGGCCTTACCCCCTTCAAGGGGGTTTCCCTCACCCTCCTCGTGCCCCCCCTCCTGGTGGCCTATAGCTTCCTGGAGAAGGACTTCAAGCGAGCCCTCACCCGGCTTTTCCAGCACCCCTTGCGCCTAGGGGAGGTGGCCTTGGCGGGGCTCGCCCTTTTGCTCCTCGCCCTTGCCCTCCTGCGCCGGGGGAACGAGGCGCCCTTGGTCCCGGAGCTGGAGCTAAAGCTCCGTAGCCTCCTCCAAGACGTCATGGTCCGGCCCCGCTTCAAGGAGGTCTTCGGCCACGCCCTCTTTCCCTTGGCCCTTTTCCTCCCTTGGCCCCGCTGGGTGCAAAACGGCCTTCTCTTTTTGGCCGCCTTGGGGGTGGCTTCCATCCTCAACACCTTCAGCCACTTCCACACCCCCCTTCCCATCTCCTTCTTCCGGGTGGTGAACGGGGCCATCTTGGGGCTCTTCTTGGGGCTTCTTGGGGTTATCCTGGTAAGGAGGCTAAGGGCATGGTGGTTGGGGTAGCGGGCTACTACGGTTTTAGGAACACGGGGGATGAGGCCATCCTCGAGGCCATCGTCCGGGAGCTCAAGGCCCGGGGGCATTCCGTGGTGGCCCTTTCCGGGGACCCGAGGCGCACCCGGGAGGAGCACGGCATCCGCGCCTACCACCGCCTCAACCCCCTGGCCCTCCTTAAGGCGGACCTTTGGCTTCTCGGGGGCGGGGGGCTCTTACAGGACGCCACCAGCGCCGTAAGCCTCCTCTATTACCTCTCCGTGCTGCGCCTGGCCCGGGCCTTCCGCAAGAGGGTAGTGGTCTTCAACCAGTCCCTGGGGCCCCTCTCCCCTTGGGGGGAAGAGCGGGTGCGCCGGGCCCTGAGGGGCGTGCCCCTCATCGTCCGCGACCAGGACTCCTATGCCTACGCCAAGCGCCTCGGCCTGGACCCCCTTCTCGGGGCTGACCCCGCCCTCCTCCTCACCCCGCCCCCGGTCAAGCGGGAGGAGGATTTGGTCCTGGTCATCCCCCGCGCCGGGGTGGATCCCGAGTCCTTGAAAAACCTCTATATCACCGCCAACCACCTGGTGCACGAGGGCAAGCAGGTGATCGTCCTCCTGCTCCAGCCCGGCTACGACGACGAGGTGGCCAGCGTCTTCTACCTGCACCGCATCGAGAAGACCGCAGACCCCCGCCGCCTCCTCTACCTGACGGCCCAGGCGGGGTACGTGATCTCCATGCGCCTACACGGCCTCATCCTGGCGGCGGCCGCAGGCACCCCCTTCGCCGGGGTAGCCTACGACCCCAAGGTGGCCGCCTTCGCCAAGGAAATGGGGGCCTACTACCAAGACCTCCCCGGGGACCCCACCACCCTGTCCAAGGCCGCCCTTTACGGCCGTGGCCCGGACTGGGAGAAGGTGGCGGCCCTGAAGGAGCGGGCCCGGCAGAGCTTTGACCTGGCTCTGGGGGAAGCTCCCTTGGTCAAGCGCCCTCACGGACGCGGCTAAGCCTCCCCTTGAGCCCCTGGGCGAAGGCTTGCAGGTCGCTTAAGGCCTCCTCCACCTCCTGCCGCAAGAGGAACTCCCCCGGGGAAAGGCGCTTGAGCACCAGGAAGGGGGGTTGGGCCAGAAGCTCCACCCCCTTGCGCACCACCTCGGGGATGAGCCCCTCCTCCAGGGCCTCCGCCTCCAACTCGGAAAGCAAAAACACCTCCCCCAAGGGCTTCTTGGCGAGAAGTAGGAGCAAGGCGGCAAAGGCCCCCCGCTCGGCCAGCTCCGCCACCAGCCGGTCCTCCAGGGCCTCCACCGCCTCGAGGTCCACCTGGCCCGCCTTCAAGAGGTCCTCCAAGTCCAAGGCGGAAAGGGGGAAACGGCCCTTCAGGCGCACCAAGCGGCTTACCGCTTCCGGGGAAAGGTAGCCAAAGCCAGGGGGCACCGCCTCCTTCTGGGACTCGGGGGCCAGGTACACAGCATAGCTCCCCTCCTGGCGGTAGGGCTTGAGAAGGCCAGGCTCCCCTTCCCCCAGGCGCAGAAGGGCGAGCACCACCTGCCTCCGCCCCAAGGGCGCCTTGTAGACCCAAGGAAGCCCCCCCTCCAGGACAAAGCCGAGCCGCCGCAGGTCCTCGGTGACGCCCGGGGGTTCTAGCGCCTTCGGCTCGTGGGGAAAAAGCACCTCCTTGGGGTAGGGGGTCACGCGGACCCGGCGCTTCTCCAGCCGGCCCTCTTCCTTCTCCGGCTGGCGCTCCGGGCGGGCGGGCTCGGGGACAGGGGAGCGCCCGTGGCTCCTCGGGGCCGCCTTCAGCTCCACCTCCTCCCCCCGGAAGTGGAGGAGGATGGCCTCGTTCACCGCCAGCCGCCTTTTGGCGTAATAGGGGCCAAGCCCCCGCACCACCCCCGCCTTCCAATCCACCTCCGCCTCGTAGACCTCCCCGTCCTCGTCTACAAAGCGCACCCGCTCCCGGCCCAGAAGCCGCTGGCGCAGGGAAAGGGTGAGGGCCATGGTCCCGGTTTGAATACAGGTGCTGGTAAGGACATACCGTGCGGTCATATCACCTCCCAAGGTCCTGAAGCGGGCGGGGGCTCCCTGAAGTGAGCATATAATACACCTCGTAGACCACGGCAAGGGTGCGTTCCACGTCGGCCAAGGCCCGGTGCGCCTCCCGCCTGGGAAGCTCCAACACCTCCGAAAGGGCGTCCAGGCCGTAGCGCTTTAGCCCCCGGAAAGCCTTGCGGGCTAGGCGCACGGAGTCCACCACGGGGTTTTCCAAGCGGTAGCCCATGCCTTCCAGGGCCGGGCGCAGGAAGGAGAGGTCGAAGGGGGCGTTTTGGATGACCAAGGTGGCCCCAGACAAGAGGGGATAGGCCCGTTCCAAGACCGCCTCCAGGGGAGGGGCGTCCTCCAGCATCTCCCCCCGGATGCCCGTAAGGCGCTCAATAAACGGGCTTGGCGGGCGGGTGGGCCGCACCAAGCTTTGAAAGGGGATGCGCCTTTCCCCTTCCAGGCGCACCAGGGCCACCTCGATGATCTCGTTCACGCCGGGGGCTAAGCCCGTGGTCTCCAGGTCCAGGACCACCACCGCCTCCCCCGGGTGGGGAAAGGGGTAGTGCCACTCCCACAAGCCCACCTCCTCGCCCACAAGGAAGCGCCCGTCCAGAAGGGGGCGCACCACCCGTTCCACCGGCCCCCTAAGACCCAAGGTCTCTCCCAGGCGGGGTAAGGGCAGGGGCTGGCCCCACGCCCGCAGGGTACGGGCCAGCCGCGTGGCCAAACGGTAGCGCAGGAAAGGCTCCTCCATAGGGCTAGAGGGCCTCGCCCAGGGGGGTCTTTAGGAAAGCCCGATCCGTGGCCTCCTCAAAGGCCAACGCCGCCCGTAGGAGAACCTCATCCTGGCCCCAGGGGCCGAGGAGCTGAAGCCCCAAGGGAAGCCCCTCTTCAAACCCTGCGGGGAAGGAAAGGGCAGGCAGGCCCGCCAGGCTCGCCCCCACGGTGTAGAGGTCCTCCCGGTACATGGCCAAGGGGTCGGGCCGCCCCCCCAAGGGAAAGGCGGGATGGGGAGCCGTGGGAAGGAGGAGGAGGTCCACCTCCTGGAACAGGGCCCTGGCCTCCGCCTTAAGCCTGCGCCGGAACGCCTGGGCCCGGCCGTAGTAGGCCTCGTAGTAGCCGCTAGTAAGGACGAAGGTGCCCACCAGAATGCGGCGCTTGACCTCGAGGCCAAACCTAGCCCGGGTAGCCTCCACCATGGGCCAAAGCTCCTCCCCTTTCGCCCGGTGGCCGTAAAGCGTCCCGTCGTAGCGGGCCAGGTTGGAGCTGGCCTCCGCCGGGGCCAGGATGTAGTAGGCGTTTAGCGCCAGGGGCAAGGAGGGCCAGGACACCTCCGCCACCCGAAACCCCAGGCGGCGGAACACCTCCACCGCCTCCGCCAAGGCCCGCTCCACCCCGGGGCTGTTGCCCGCCATACCCTCCCGCACCACCCCCAGGCGCAAGGGGGGAAGGGGTTCCTCCAGGGCCGCCTGGAAGCGAGGGGGGAGGTCCAGGCTGGTGGCGTCCAAGGGATCGGGGCCCGCCATGGCGTCCATGAGGAGGGCCAGGTCCCGCACGGAGCGGGCCAGGGGGCCGATCCCGTCCAGGCTGGAGGCGTAGGCGATGAGGCCGTAGCGGCTCACCCGGCCGTAGGTGGGCTTGAGGCCGTAGACGCCGCAAAAGGCCGCAGGCTGGCGCACGCTTCCCCCCGTGTCCGAGCCCAGGGCCACGGGGGCCAGGTCCGCCGCCACCGCAGCGGCGCTTCCCCCGCTGGACCCCCCCGGGACCCTTCCCGGGTCGAAGGGGTTTTTGGTGGGGAAAAAGGCGGAGTGCTCCGTGGAGGAGCCCATGCCGAACTCGTCCAGGTTGGTCTTGCCCAGGACCAAGGCCCCCAGGGCCTTCAGCCGGGCCACCGCCGTGGCCTCGTAGGGAGGGACGAAGTTTTCCAAAAGGCGGCTTCCCGCCGTGGTGCGAAGCCCCTTAGTGACGATGTTGTCCTTCACCGCCACCAAGACCCCCGCCAAGGGCAGCGTGGGATCGAGCCTTTCCGCCTCCTGCCAGAGCGCCTCGTTCAAGGTCAGGAAAGCGCCGAGTTCTGGGTCAAGCCGCTGGACCCGTTCCCAGTACGCCTGGACCACCTCCTTCGGGGTGAGCTCCCCTCGGGCCACCCGGGCGCGGATCTCATAGGCCAACATGCCCCCACTATAGCCCGAAGTGAAGGCGTAGCCAGTCGCGAAAACCGGGGTAGGCCTCCTCCCCACCCCGGGGCAGGTAGGTGACGTCCCCCGGCTCGTGGCGGAACCAGGTGTACTGCCGCTTGGCGTAGGCCTTCACCGCCTGGATGTCCCGCTCTAAGGCCTCCTCCAAGGAGTACGCTCCCCTGAGGTAACCCACCACCTCCTTGTAGCCAATGGCCTGGAGGGCGGTGGGCATGGTGGGGTAGCGGGCGAGGAGGGCCCTCACCTCCTCCACCAGGCCCCGGGCGAACTGGGAGCGGGCCCGGGCCTCGAGCTTGGGCCAAAGCCAAGCCCGCTCGGGCCAAAGCACCAGCTTTTTGTAGCGAAAGCGGGGTGGGCGTTTGGGGAAGCGGGCGGGGGGCATGCCGGTGCGGCGTAGGACCTCGAGGGCCCGCACCAGCCGCCTGGGGTTCTTCCCCACCCGTAAGGCATCGGAAGGGCTAGCCTGGGCCAGCTCCGCCGCTAACGCCGCAAACCCCTTGGCCTCCAGCTCCTGCCAAAGCCGGGCCTGGACCTCAGGGTCGGGCGGGGGGAGGTCATAAAGCCCCTCGGAAAGGGCACGAATGTAGTAGCCGGTTCCCCCCACCACCAGGGGGAGGCGGCCCCGGGCGAGAACGCTGCCAATGGCCTCCTCCGCCATGTCCAGAAAGCGGGCCACGCTCATGGCCTCGGAAGGCTCCAACACGTCCACCAGGTGGTGGGGCACCCTTCGCTGCTCCTCCGGGCTCGGCTTGTCCGTGCCGATGTCTAACCCCCGGTAAACCATGGTGGCGTCGGCGGACACCACCTCCAGCGGTAGCTCCTCCCCTAAGCGCAAGGCGAGGAGGGTCTTCCCGCTTCCCGTGGGGCCCGCCAACACCGGCACCGCTTCCACATCCCTTATGCTAAGGGCATGCTGGAGCGCCTGGACCGCCTGGAAACCCTGCGCAAGCTAAAAGAGCTACAGGAGCGCATCGCCGAGCTGGCCTACCAGCTCACGGGGGAGGAGCCCGCCGCTTGGGTGCCCCGGGTGGACCTTCTAGAGGAAGAGGAGCATTACGTGCTCCTGGTGGACCTACCCGGGGTCCGCCCCGAGGACCTGGAGCTTCTGGAGGAAGGAAGCCGCGTCACCTTGGCCGGGGTACGCCACCCCCTCCCCGGCACCTACCTTCTGGAGGAAAGGCCCATGGGCACCTTCCGCCGCACCCTGGACCTGCCCGGTCCCATCGAAGAGGGCACCGCCCAAGCGAGCCTCCGCCAGGGGGTGCTGGAGGTGCGTTTCCGGAAAAAGAAGGGCGCTCCGTTGCCCCTGGCTCAGTAGACCACCTGGTGGCAGGCGCGGCAACGGGGCTCGTAGCGCTCCATGGCCCCCACCAGGATCACGGGGTCGCTATAACGGGCGGGCTTCCCGTCCACCAGGCGCTGGGTCCTTGTGGCGGGAGCCCCGCAACGGGGGCAGATGGCGGTAAGCTTCTCCACAAACTCCGCCCGGGCCAAGAGCTCGGGCATGATGCCGAAAGGCTCCCCCCGGAAGTCCAGGTCCAGCCCCGCGGCGATGACCCGCACCCCCTCCTGGGCCAGCCTTTCCGCCAAGTCCAAAAAGCCCCGGTCCAGGAACTGCACCTCGTCCACCGCCACCACCTGGGGCAGGGGCACAAGGTAGACCTCCATCTCCGCCGCCCGCTCCACGGGAATGGCCTCCACCTTCTCCCCATCGTGGCTCACCACGTGGCTTTCGTGGTAGCGGTCGTCCAACCGGGGCTTGAACACCAAGACCCTTTGCCGGGCGATCAGGGCCCGCCGCACCCGCCGGATGAGCTCCTCGCTCTTGCCGGAGAACATGGGCCCAGCGATGACCTCAATCCAGCCTTGTCGGTGAAGTACCGGGGGCATGCGTTCCTCCAGGGGGCATTTTAAAGAGAACCGGGGGCCTAAGCCCCCGGCCGGGTCCGGTGGACTTAGCGCCCCTTGCGGTACGAGTCGCCGAAGCGGCGCTGGAAGCGCTCCACCCGCCCCTCCGTGTCCACAAAGCGCTGCTGGCCCGTGTAGAAAGGGTGGCACTTGCTGCAGACTTCCACGTGGATCTCGGGCTTGGTGGAGTAGGTGTGGATGACGTTGCCGCAACCGCAGATGATGCGGGCGGGAACCAGCTTGGGATGGATGCCTTCTTTCACGCTTGCCTCCTCCCGCACGGTCTTGGCCGTGCGAAAACCGCTTCTTAGTGTAGGGCGCACCCGGCCTCGGCGCAAGGGCTAGCGGGGTGGGGGCAACCTGCGCCAGCGGGGACCCCAAAGCCGCCGAAGCCTTCGCGCCACCAACAAAGTAGCGCCTCCCAGAAGGGCCAGCGCCCCTAAAAACCACAAGGTGGCCAAAACCCCAAGGCCCACCAAGCTTAGAAGGAGTAGGGCCAAGGGTACGTACCAGGCTAGACGCGTGTCCACCCCTTCACCCTAGCAAAAAAAGCTGCTAAGCTAAAGGATGCCCCGGGATAGGGGTGCGGTCGCGCTCGAGGGGCCAACCCCCCTTGGGTGAGGAAAGTCCGGGCACCATAGGGCAGGGTGCCAGCTAACGGCTGGGCGGGGTAACCCGACGGAAAGTGCCACAGAGAAAAGACCGCCAGCGGCCGGAGGCTTCCGGTGCGGGCAAGGGTGAAACGGTGGGGTAAGAGCCCACCGCCTGGCCTGGCAACAGGCTGGGGCACGGCAAACCCCACCCGGTGCAAGGCCCAGTAGAGGGGAAGGGCTTGCCCGGCCCGTCAGAACCCCTGGGATGGGCCGCTTGAGGCCGGTGGCGACACCGGTCCCAGAGAGATGACCGCAGAAACAGAACCCGGCTTACGCCCTATCCCGGACCCCGAGCTTCGGCTCGGGGTTTTTTTACTCCCCCAAGGTGGGACAGAAGTGGGTCACAAGTGGGAGAGAGTGGAAAAGTGTGGGGAGTCCGTGGTATACTTCCCGGCGAAAACCTTCCCCGGCCACGGCCATCCGCGATCCAGGCGCACCGGGTCTGGCCACCGGAAGGTGGGAGCAGGTGGGAGAATGCCCTTCGGCGAGTACCAGTACAGCCTGGACGACAAGGGGCGGGTGGTGATCCCCGGCCCTTTTCGCGATTTCCTCGAGGACGGGCTGGTGCTCACCCGGGGCATGGAGGGTTGCCTCTACGTCTTCCCCTCCGACCGCTGGCGCAAGATTGAGGAACAGCTGGTCAACTTGCCCCTCACGGACAAGGAGGCCCGGGCCTTCGTGCGTTTCTTCTACTCGGGCGCCCACAAGACCCGCATGGACAACGCCTCCCGCGTGCTCATCCCCCCGCCCCTGCGCCAGTTCGCCGGGCTTGCGGAAGGAGGGGAAGTGGTCATCGCCGGAGCCCCGGGAAGGCTGGAGATTTGGAGCCTGGAGCGCTGGTGGAAGGCCATCGAGGAAATTTTGCACAACCCGCCGGCCCCCGAGGCCCTGCGGGGACTTATCGGATAGGGATTTAGGGATTTATGGAAGGTATTGCCGAGCACATTCCCGTGATGTACCAAGAGGCCTTGGACCTCCTGGCGGTGAAGCCGGGGGAGGTCTACGTGGACGCCACCTTGGGCGGGGCTGGCCACACCCGGGGCATTTTGGCCCGGGGGGGGCTTGTTCTGGGTCTGGACCAGGACCCCGAGGCCATAGCCCGGGCGGAAGCCCTTGGCCTGGCTGGGTTAAGGGTGTTCCAGAAGAACTTCCGCCACCTCCAGGAGGTTCTGGCCGAAGCCGGGGTGAAGGAGGTGGCGGGGATCCTGGCGGACCTTGGGGTTTCCAGCTTCCACCTGGAAGACCCCAAGCGAGGCTTCAGCTACCACAAGGAAGGCCCCTTGGACATGCGCATGGGCCTTACGGGCCCCACCGCCGAGGAGGTGGTGAACACCCTTCCCCTGGAGGCGCTTTACCGCATCCTGCGGGACCTGGGCGAGGAAAAGCAGGCGTACCGCATCGCCAAGGCCATCGTGGAGGCCAGGAAGAAAGCGAGGATCCGCACCACCACCCAGCTGGCCCAGGTGGTGCAAGAGGCGGTGGGCTTCCGCAAGGCGGGGCACCCCGCCCGCAAGACCTTCCAGGCCCTGCGCATGTACGTGAACGACGAGCTTGGTGCCCTGGAGGAATTCCTGCGGCAAGCCCAGGGGGTGCTCAAACCTGGGGGCAGGCTGGTGGTCATCACCTTCCACTCCCTGGAAGACCGCTTGGTCAAGCGCTTCCTGAAGGGAAGCGGCCTCAAGGTGCTCACCAAAAAACCCCTCACCCCAAGCCCCGAGGAGGTGGCCAAGAACCCCCGGGCGAGGAGCGCCAAGCTGCGGGCGGCGGAAAAGGAGGCGGCGTGAGAACGGCGGTGCGGTTTGGGCTCCTGTACCTCTTGACCCTTCTTTTCCTCTTCGCCTTGGGCCACCGCAACCAGGCGGAAAAGGCGGCCCTCGCCCGGATGGAGGAACGGCTTGCCAAGCTCCAGGCGGAGGAGGAAGCCCTCCGCAAGGAGGCTTGGCGGTCAAGCCGCCCCTTGGAGGTTCTGGAGTGGGCGGAACAGGAGGGCTTTATCCCCATGAGCCAAGGGAGGTGGGCGCCATGACGGCGGTGAGTCGGGTGCCTTTGGTCTTCGCCGGGCTCGCCCTTTGGTTCCTCCTCTTTGCCCTGGGCATCTACGCCCTCCTTACCCACCCGCCCCGCCTCAACCCACCTCCACCCCCGCCACCCCCACCCCGGGGAGCCCTCTACGCCCAGGATGGCACCCCCCTGGCCCTCACCCTGCGAACGGGCCGCTACTATCCCTTGGGGGAAAGCGCAAGCCAACTCCTCGGCTTCGGGGAGAGGAGCACGGGTAGGGGCCTCGAGGGCCTGGAGCGAGACCTGAACGCCGCCCTGGCCCAGGGTCGCTCCTTCACCCTCACCCTGGACCCCTGGATCCAGGCCATGGCGGAGCGGGCCCTTTGGCAAGGCCTCGAGAAGAGCCAGGGAAGCTTCGCCACCGCCCTCGTCCTTGACCGGGAGGGCAGGCTCCTGGCCGTGGCCAACGGCCCCGCCTTCGATCCCCTGGCCCCGCGCAAGGACCCGGAAAAGGACCTCTCCTGGCGCAACCACGCCTTCTTGGTGGCCCTGGAGCCCGGCTCCACCATGAAGGCCCTCACCGCCGCCATGCTCCTGGAAGAAGGACGGGCCAGCCTCCACACCCGGGTGGAGGCCCCCATGTACCGGGTGGTGGACGGTTGGACCATCCGCGACGTGGTCCCCCACCCCCCCGTCCTCACCCTGGCGGAGGTGCTCAAGTACTCCTCTAACGTGGGCATTAGCCGGCTAGCCGAGGCTTTGCCCAAGGAAATCTTCCACCAATACCTGGAGAAGCTCCACTTCACCGACCCCGAGCTTCTCCCCGGCATCCGGGTGGCGTCCCCCGTGGTGAAGCCCCCCGAAACCTGGAGCCGGGCCGCCTACGCCAACCACACCTTCGGTCAAGGCTTCCTCATCACCCCCTTGCACCTGGCGGCAGCCTTCAACGCCCTGGTGGACGGCGTCTACCGCCCCCCCATCCTCTTTGCCGGAAGCCTCCGGCAGGGGGAGAGGGTGTTTTCTGAAGCCACGGCGAAGGCGGTGCGGCAAGCCCTGGAGGAAGGCCTCGCCCCCCGGGCCCACCTGGCGGGCTACCGCCTGGCGGGCAAGACGGGCACCGCCCAGGTGGTGGTGAACGGGCGCTACTCCCGGGAGGTGTTCACCGCCTGGTTTGCCGGCTTCGTTCCCGGGGACAAGCCCCTGTACACCGTGGTGGTGGCGGTGCACCACCCCAAGGGGGAGGTGCACGGCAGCCAGGTGGCCGCCCCCATCTTCCGGGAGATCGCCGCCCGTCTCTTGGCCTACCGGGGCCTTCCCCCCTATGCTGAGGAGCGGTGAGGTAGTTGTGTATCTTGCGCATGTTAGGGAACTAACGCCCAGGTGGGTGGCGGAGGCCACGGGAGGGCGGCTCCACCCGGGGGGGGCGTCGGTGCGGGACCTGCACTGGGATAGCCGGGAGGTCACCCCAGGAAGCCTCTTCGTCGCCCTCCCCGGGGCCAAGACCCACGGGCGTTCCTTCATCCCCGAGGCCCGGGCCAAGGGGGCGAGCCTCATCCTGGCGGACGTCCCCGGCGAGGCCACGGTGGAGGTGAAGGACCCCTACGAAGCGCTTCTCCGCCTGGGAAGCGCCCTGAGGGAGCTCTTCCCAGGGGCGGTGGTGGCGGTGGGGGGGAGCTCGGGCAAGACCACCACCAAGGAGGCCCTGGCCCAAGGCCTAGGGTTCCCCGCCCCCATGGGCAACCAGAACACCGCCCCGCCCTTGGCCCGCTTCTTCCTCCACCTAAGCCCTGGGGCGAAAGGGGCCGTGGTGGAGCTTGGGATAGACCGGGTGGGGGAGATGGCGGAGCTCATGGGGCTGGCGAGGCCCACCCTTTCCGTCCTCACCGCCTTGGGAGAGGAGCACCTGCTGGCCTTCGGCGGCCTGGAAGGGGTGGTGCGGGAAGAGGCGGGGCTCCTACAAGCTCCCCAGACCCTGGTGAGCCTACAAGCCAAGGAGGTGCTCCAGGCCTTCGGCCGTTACAAAGGGGAGCCCACCTATGGCTTCGGGGAAGCCACCTTTGCCGGCAAAGACCTGGAGCTCCTCCCTGCGGAAAGCCGCTTCCGTTACCGGGGAAGGGAGGTTCGGGTGCCCTACCCTGGGCTGGGGCCCTCCCTGGGAGCCTTGGCCGCCCTGGCGGCGGCGGAACTTTTGGGAAAGGAACTGGAAGGGGTGGTGGAAAGGCTTGCCCACCTCCGCCTGCCCCCGGGCCGCATGGAGCGGCGGGCCTTAGGGGGGGTGGTCTTCCTGAACGACGCCTACAACGCCAACCCCCTTTCTGTAAAGGCGGGTCTTGCCTGGCTTGCCGCCCAGCCCGGGCGGAAGTGGGTGGTTTTGGGCGAGATGCGGGAACTGGGTGGGCTGGCAGAGCGCCTCCACCTGGAGGTGGCGGAGGAAGCGGCGAGGCTCGGCCTTAAGCCCCTGTACCTGGGGCCCTTCGCCAAGGCCCAAGCCGCCCTAGGGGGCGAGGCGGTGGAAAGCCTGGAAGAGGCGGTGGCCTGGCTCAAGGCCCGGGTGTTGCCGGGGGACCTGGTCTACCTCAAGGCCTCGAGGGCCGTGGGCCTGGAAAGGATCCTAGACCTATGGAACGCTTAGGTTTCCTGCTCCTCCTCCTCGCCGCCTGCGCTCCCCTTCAGGCCACCCCCCCCGCCCTTCCCTACCCCGGAGGCTTCGCCCGAGGGGGCTTGGTGGAGGGCCGCTTCCAGGCCATCCTCCCTGGCTCCCCCCTCTTCCTGGACGCCGACGGGGAAGCCCTGTACGCCGCCTACCCCTACCAGCTCTTGGTCCTCAGGGAAGGCCGCCTGGAAAGCCTTCCCCTTCCTGGCATTCCCCGCTTCCTTCGGGCACGCCCTCGGCTCGCCGTGGGCCTGGGGGAGGCGGTGTGGACCCAAGGGGGCCTCCTTCCCTACCCGGCCAAGGACGCCTTCCTTGGCGACGAGGGGCTCTTCTGGGTGGGCCAAGAAGGGCTCTATCGGGAAAGAACCCTTCTCCATCGGGGAAGGTACGCCCAGGTGGTGGCCTGGGAGGGCGCGGTGGCCCTCGGGGAGGAAGCCTTCTTCTACCCCGAGGGCCGAACCCTCCCCCTCCCCTCCCCCGCCCTCAAAGCCCAGGCGGGGGCCTGCGGGGTGGTGGCGCTTTTGGGGAAGAAGGTCTATCTGGTGCGGAAGGAAGGGGTGAAGGCCTTGGCCGAGGCAGAGGACATGGCCGCCTTTGGGGAACAGGTCTACCTGGTGCCGGGGGAACGCGTCCTTTCCTGCCGGGAGGTGGTATGGCCCTAGCCCTTTTGCTCGCCTGGCTTTTCACCGGCTTCTGGATCACCTTCATGCGGGGCCTGGGCCTGGGCAAGCGGGTGCGCCAGGAGGGGCCCCAAACCCACCTGGCCAAGGAGGGGACCCCCAGCATGGGAGGGGTGGCCTTCCTCCTCGCCGCCTTCTTGGCCTACTACCTCGAGGGCAAAGACCCTTTCCTTCCCCTTTGGCTTCTCGGCCTGGGCTTTGCCCTTTTGGGGCTTTTGGACGACCTGGCGGGTAGCCTCTCCCGGCCCCTCAAGGCGCGGGAGAAGCTCGCCCTGCAAAGCCTTATGGCCTTGGTCTTCGCCCTCTACGCCGCAAGGCAGGTGGCCTACACCCCTTGGCCTATCCTGGACGTCCTTCTCGTCTTCCTGACCGTGGTGGGGGCGGCCAACGCCTTCAACTTCACCGACGGCCTGGACGGGCTCCTGGCCAGCGTGGCGACCATCCTCCTCCTCCCCTTCTACCCCTACCCCTTCGCCCAGACCCTTTTGGGAAGCCTCCTGGGCTTCCTCTGGCACAACGCCCCCAAGGCCAAGGTCTTCATGGGCGACACGGGCAGCCAGGCCCTGGGGGCCATGGTGGCGGGGCTTTTCGTCCTTACGGGGAAGCTTTGGCTCCTGCCCGTAGCCGCCATCGTCCCCGTGTTGGAGGTGCTTTCCGTGGTGGCCCAGGTCCTCTACTTCCGCCGCACGGGAAAACGGCTCTTCCGCATGAGCCCCCTGCACCACCACTTTGAGCTCATGGGTTGGGAGGAGGCCAAGGTGGTCTTCCGCTTCGCCGTCCTCACCGCCTTGGCCACCGCCTTGGCCTTCGGCTTGGGAGGTGGGGCATGATCCTGGTCTACGGCCTGGGACGGAGCGGCCTTGGGGTCTTGCGCTTCCTGAAGCGGCGGGGACTCCCCGCCCGCTTCCACGACGACCGGCCCAAGGAAGAGGAGGTGCGGGAAGCCCTGGCCCTGGGCTTCACCCCCGACTTCGCCCTGGAGGGCCGCTACGCCCAAGTGGTGGCCGCTCCCGGGGTACCCCTAGACCACCCCAACCTCAAGCGCCTCCGGGAGGGGGGGGCGGAGGTGATGGGGGAAGCCGAGCTGGCCTACCGCCTCGCCCCAACCCCCATCCTCGGCATCACCGGCACCGCGGGGAAGACCTCCACCACCCTCTTCACCGCCCACCTCCTGCGGGGGCAAGGCCTAAAGGCCCTGGAGGGGGGGAATGTGGACCCTCCCCTGGTGAGTGTGGTGGACGAGGCGGAGGTGGCGGTGGCGGAGCTTTCCAGCTTCCAGTTGGAACGGGTGTCCACCCTCCGTCCCCGGGTGGCCGTGCTCCTCAACCTGGGGGTGGACCACCTGGACCGCCACGGGAGCCTCGAGGCCTACCACGCCGCCAAGCTCAACCTCCTCAAGAACCTCACCCCCGAAGACGCCCTGGTCTACAACGCCCACGACGCCAGGGTGCGCCAAGCGGCGGAAAGGAGCCCGGCCCGCCTCTACCCCTTCCTCCCGGCGGAAGACCCCCGGGAGAGCAACCTGCGGGCCGCCTTGGCCGCCACCCGGGCCTACCTAGACCTTTTGGGCCGCCCCTTGGACGAAGGGGCCTTTGCGGAAAGCCTAAGAACCCTCCCCCGTCCCCCCCACCGCTTCCAGGTCTTCGCCAGGAAGGGGAAAGTGGTCTTCATCGACGATTCCATCGCCACCCGCACCCCGGCGGTGGCCGCCGCCTTGAGGGCCGCCCCCGCCCCCATCGCCTGGATCCTGGGGGGGGAGGACAAGGGGGCCGACCTTGCCCCCTTAAGGCCCCTCCTCCTTCGGGTGCGGGTCATCGTGGCCCTGGGCCGGGACGGGGCCCGCATGGCGGAGGCCTTGGGCGGGGGGGTGGAGGTGGTGGTGGTGAAGGAAAAAGAGGGGCGCAAGGCCATGCGGCAGGCGGTGGCCGAGGCCTTGGCCCGGCTAAGGGAAGGCTCCGTCCTCCTCGCCCCCCTGGCCGCCAGCTTTGACCAGTTCAAGGACTACAAAGACCGCGCCCAGGCCTTCCGGGAAGCGGTCTTGGCCCTAGGAGGTGAGCCATGGACCCCGTCCTCCTCTTAAGCGGCCTCCTCCTCATGGCCTTTGGCCTTTTGGGGGTGGGGGTAGCGGAGCCGAGCCTCCTCCCGAGCCACCTCGTGCGGGTAGGGCTTGCGTTAGCCGCCATGCTCTTCGGGTTCCTTCTGCCCCCGGCCCGCCTCCTCCGTTACGCCCTCGGGCTTCTCCTCCTCACCCTGGGGCTCTTGCTCTTGGTCCTTTTCCTAGGGGATGGGCCCGGAGGGGTAAGGCGGTGGTTCTACCTGGGGCCGGTGGCCTTCCAGCCTTCCGAGCTGGCCAAGGTGGTCTTGGTCTTCTACCTAGCCTCCTTCGTGGGCCGCAAGGGGAACGATACCCCCATCGTGGGGGCGGCGGTTCTGGCGGGGGTCACCGCGGGGCTCGTCCTGGTGGAGCCGGACTTCGCCACCGCCCTTTTCCTGGTGACCTTGGCCGCCCTCCTTTTCATCCTGGCCGGGGTACCTTGGCGCAGGCTCTTCATGGTGGGCTTGGCGGGGTTCTTGGCGGTTTTCCCCTTCTCCGGCTACTACCTGGCCCGCTTCCGCTACGTTTCCGAGCGCTTCACGAATTTTCTGGATTATCTTCAGGGAGAAGCCAGCCCTGCCCACACCGCTTACCAGGTCCTGCAAGCGCAAAAGGCCATCCTCCTGGCGGGTCCTTTGGGGCAAGGCCCTGGGGGGGAGCTCCCCCACCTTCCGGAGGCCCATAACGATATGGTCTTCGCCAGCGTGGTCTTCGCCACGGGCTGGTTTGGGGGCATGGTGGTCCTTTTCCTCTACCTGCTTTTGTTCCTGCGGGGCTTGGCCTTGGCCCTCCGCCTCAAGGGGCCCCTGAGCCTTCTGGCCTTGGGCCTCACCCTGTACCTGACCCTGCAAGCCGCCATCAACATCGGGGTTACCGTGGGGTTTCTGCCCGTGACGGGGGTACCCTTGCCCTTCGTCTCCTACGGGGGAAGCTCCCTCTTGGTTTCCGGCTTCGCCCTAGGGGTGCTTCTGCGCCTGGCCAAGGAGGGGGCGAGGAAGGAGGTGGGCGCATGGTCCTCCTGACCGGGGGAGGCACGGGGGGGCACCTGTTCCCCGCCCTGGCGGTGGCCGAGGCGTTGCGAAGGCGGGGCCACGCCGTCTTCTACCTGGGGAGCGAGGGAGGCCTCGAGGCCCGCCTCCTCCCGCAAAGCCCCCTCCCCCACGCCCTCATCCCCGCAGGCAAGCTGGACCGGAGCGCCTTTCGGCCAGGGGAAGCCCTCAAGCTGGTCAAGGGGCTTCAGGCCGCCTGGCAGGTCCTTAGGGAGCACCCGCCCCAAGCGGTGCTCTCCACCGGGGGCTACGCCGGCTTTCCCGGGGCGTTCCTGGCGGGGCTTAGGGGCATTCCCCTCCTCCTCCACGAGCAAAACGCCAAGCTGGGCCTGGCCATCAAGGCCCTCACCCCCTGGGCCGAGGGCCTCGCCCTAAGCGTTCCCGTGGGCCTTCCCCCCTGGCTTAGGCGCAAGGCCCGGGTCCTGGGCTACCCGGTACGGGAGGTGCGCTACCCCAAGGCGGAGGCCAAGGCCCGCTTGGGCTTCGACCCCGCCAAGCCCCTCCTCCTGGCCCTGGGGGGAAGCCAAGGGAGCCTGGAGCTCAACGAGCGGCTCCCTCCCCTCCTCAAACCCTTGGGCCTTCCCGTGCTCCACCAGGTGGGGGAACGGTGGGTGGAGCGCTACCGCTTCCTGGAGGAGGAGGAGTACCGCATCGCCGGCTTCGTGGATGCGCCCTTGGCCATGAGCGCCGCCGACCTCCTCCTGGCCCGGGCCGGGGCGGGCACCCTGGCGGAGGCCGCCTTCCACCACCTGCCCGCCCTCCTGTTCCCCTTGGACCCTCGGCTAGACGGGGGCGCCCAGGCCGCCAACGCCCAGGCCTACCGGAAGGCAGGGGGGGCGGAACTCGGGGATTATGCCAGGCTACCCCAACAGGTCCAGGCCATGCTCACCCGGCGGGAGGCTTACCAAGAAGGCATGGCCCGCCTCTCCCCGGAAGGGGCGGCAGGCCGCATCGCGGATTGGCTGGAGGAGTTCCTATGAAACGGGCACACGTCATGGGCATAGAAGGGGTGGGGATGAGCGCCCTAGCCCGCCTCCTCCTGGAGGAAGGGGTGGCGGTGACGGGGTGTGACCTGGCCCCAGGCAAGCGGGCGGAGGCCCTTGGGGTCCCCGTGCACCGGGGGCACGACCCCGCCCATCTGGGGGAGGAGGACACCCTGGTGGTCCCCACCCCCATCCCCTTGGACCACCCCGAGGTCCTGGAGGCCAGGAGGCGGGGCCTGCGGGTCATCAGGCGCATGGAACTTTTGGCCCACCTCCTTGCGCAACAGCCCTCCTTGGGCGTCACGGGCACCCACGGGAAGACCACCACCACGGGCATGCTGGCGAGCATCCTCCTGGAGGCAGGGCTTGACCCCTGGGTGCTCCTTGGGGGGGAGCTTTCCCTCCTTCCCGGGAACGCCCGCTTCGGCCTGGGCCCTCGGCTGGCGGAGGTGGACGAGTCGGACCCCCTCTTCCAAGGGGTGCGGGTAAGGGTGGCGGTGGCCACCAACCTGGAGAAGGAGCACGTGGCCCCCGAGGGAAGGAAGGCCCCCAACTACCACGAGAGCCTCGAGGCCCTCCTGGCCGCCATGGCTGGCTTCCTGGGGAAGGCGGAGGTGGCCGTCCTCCCCGCCCATGACCCCCTCTTGGCCCAGGCAGCCCATGGGCTCAGGCCCCTTCGCTTCGGGGAGGGTGGGGAGCTTTGGGCGGAAGGGGTGGCCCTAACGCCCACGGGAAGCCGCTTCCGCCTGGTCTACCAGGGAAAGGACCTGGGGGAGGCCAGGCTCCAGGTCCCCGGGGCGCACAACGTGAAAAACGCCCTGGCCGCCGCCTTGGCCGCCTTGGCCTTCGGGGTGGAAGAAGGGGCCATCCTCCGGGGGCTCGCCCGCTTCCCCGGGGTGGGGCGGCGCTTTGAGCGCCTGGGAGAGGTGCGGGGGGCGTTGGTGGTGGACGATTACGCCCACCACCCCACGGAGGTGCGGGCCACCCTCCAGGCGGCGCGGCTTCTAGGCCGGAGGGTTCGGGTCCTCTTCCAACCCCACCGCCTCCTCCGCACCCTGGAGCTTTGGGAGGCCTTCGCCGAGGCGCTCCTGGAGGCGGAAGAGGTGGTGGTCCTTCCCGTCTACACCGCCGGGGAGAAGGGAGAGGTTTCCCCGGAAGCCCTGTCGCAAAGGATCGCTGAAAGGCTCGCCGCCCTCGGCCAGGAGGCTCGCTTCCTTTCCCCCGGGGAGGCCTTGGCCTACGCCAAGGCCACGGCGGGCCCGGAGGACCTCTGGCTGGCTTTGGGCGCAGGGGACGTGACGGAACTCGCCCGGAGGCTCGTCCATGAGGGTTGAACGGGTGCTCCTCAAGGACTACACCACCCTGGGCGTGGGTGGCCCGGCGGAGCTTTGGACGGTGGAAACCCGGGAAGAGCTCAAGCGGGCCACCGAGGCCCCCTACCGGGTTTTGGGTAACGGCTCCAACCTTTTGGTGCTGGACGAGGGGGTGCCCGAACGGGTCATCCGCCTGGCGGGGGAGTTCCAGGCCTACGACCTAACGGGCTGGGTGGGGGCGGGGGCGCTTTTGCCCCTTTTGGTGCAAGAGGCGGCCCGGGCTGGGCTTTCCGGGCTGGAAGGGCTCCTCGGCATCCCCGCCCAGGTGGGCGGGGCGGTGAAGATGAACGCCGGCACCCGCTTCGGCGAAATGGCGGACGCCCTCGAGGCGGTGGAGATCTTCCACGACGGGGCCTTCCACCTCTACCGGCCCGAAGAGCTGGGCTTCGGCTACCGGCAAAGCCACCTGCCCCCCGGGGGCATCGTGACCCGGGTGCGCCTTAGGCTCAAGGAACGCCCACGGGAAGCCATCCTGAAGCGCATGGCCGAGGTGGACGCCGCCCGCAAGGGGCAACCCAAGCGGAAAAGCGCCGGCTGCGCCTTCAAGAACCCCCCGGGCCAGTCGGCGGGCCGTCTCATCGACGAGCGGGGCCTAAAGGGCCTCAGGGTGGGGGACGCCATGGTTTCCCTCGAGCACGGCAACTTCATCGTCAACCTGGGGCGGGCCAGCGCCAAGGACGTGCTGGCCCTCGTGGAGCGCATCCGGGAAGAGCTTCCCTTGGAGCTGGAGTGGGAGGTGTGGCCGTGAAGGTTAGGCCCGGGGTAAGACCATGGGGGTAAGATGAGGCTAGTGCGCGCCCTTCTCCTTCTGCTCCTCCTGGCCACCCTCTACGTGGCAAGCCTGGTCCTTTTCCCCGTGGAAAAGGTGGAGGTGGTGGGCCTGCGCCACCTAAAGGAGGAAGCGGTTTTGGCCAAGACCGGCCTTTACCCCGGCGCCCCCTGGCTTTGGGTCCGCCCCTCGCACCTTTCTCCCCTCCGCAAAGACCCCTGGGTGGCGGAGGCGCGCCTGCAAAAGCCCAAGCCTGGGGTGGTGCGCCTCTTGGTGCGGGAGCGGGAGCCCTTCTTGCCCCTGGCGGACGGTGCCGCCTTGGCGCAAGACGGCACCCTCCTGCCCGGCGGGGCCCCCTACGCCCCGGGGCCGCAGGTGGAGGGGAAGGGGCCCCTTCCCAAGGAGGCGCTTTTGGCCTTGGCCAAGGCCTACAAGGGCGCCAAGCGGCTCCGGTACACCCCGGCGGGCTTTTACGTGGATCTCCCCGGCACCACCCTTTTTGCCCCAAGCGCCGAACTTCTGCTAGAGTATGCCCAAGCGACCTGGCCCGAGGGCCACGTGTACCTGTATTCTTGGGGGGTGAGTTTACGCCCATGATTATCGCAGGATTGGACGTCGGCACCAGCAAGGTCACCACCGTCATCGGGGAGCTGGCCCCCGATGGCGTCTTGGACATCATCGGGGAAGGCACCGCCCCTTCCCAAGGCTTGCGGCGGGGCGTGGTGGTGAACCTGGAGCGCACCACGGAGGCCATCCGCCAAAGCGTCCACCAGGCGGAACGGGTGGCGGGGGTCAAGGTGGAGCGGGTGGTCCTTTCCGTGGGCGGGCCCCACCTGAAAAGCGTCACCAGCCACGGCCTGGCCGCCATCCGCCGGGGGCAGAGCATCACCGAGGCCGACGTGGAGCGGGCCGTGGAGCAGGCCAAGGCCTACCCCTTCGACGCCGAGCTGGAGCTCCTCCACGCCCTGCCCCTGGAGTTCAAGGTGGACGGCCAGGAGGGGATCCGGGACCCCGTGGGCATGGCGGGGGTGCGCCTCGAGGTGGACGTCCACCTCATCGCCGCCGGAAGGGGTCCCTTGGCCAACCTGCGCCGGGCGGTGGAGGCGGCGGGCCTCGAGGTGGAGGCCCTGGTGGCCCAACCCCTGGCCAGCGGCCTCGGCGTCCTTTCCCCGGAAGAGGAGCACATGACCATCCTCCTCCTGGACGTGGGCGGGGGTACCACGGACGTGGCCATATTCCGGGAGGGAAGGCTCGCCCACTCCGCCGTCTTGCCCCTCGGGGGGGACCACGTGAGCCAAGACATCGCCCAGCTCCTCAAGATCCCCTTTGAGGAGGCGGAAAGGGTGAAGCGGAAGTACGGAGCGGCGCTTCCGGAACTGGCCGACCCCGAGCTGGTCCTGGAGATCAACCAGGAAGGGGGCTCCTTGGGGGAGGTGCCGGCCCCGGAACTGGCCCGCATCATCCGGCCCAGGCTTCGGGAAATCCTCCATCTGGCCCGCCAGTCCGTGGACGAAACCCTAGGGCCCCTGGAGATCCGGGTGAACCGGGTGGTCCTCACCGGGGGCACGGCCCTCCTGCGGGGCTTTGACCTGTTGGCCCGGCAGCAGTACGGCCTCCCGGTGCGCCTGGGCAAACCCCAAGGCGTATCCGGGCTCACCGACGTGGTGGCCACCCCCGCCCACGCCACCGCCGTGGGCCTGGTGCGCCACGGGGCCACCTTGCCCGCCCGAGCGGCGGAGCCCAAGCGCCCACAAAAACGGGAAAAGAAAGAGGAAACCACCAAGGCCGAGGGGCTTTGGGCCCGCATCAAGGAAATCTTGAACAACTTATTTTAGCCATGATTTGAGGAGAGGGGGCAGAGATGGAAGGAGCGGTCATCAAGGTCATCGGGCTTGGGGGGGCGGGGAACAACGCCGTGAACCGCATGATTGAGGCGGGGCTTCAGGGGGTGGAGTTCATCGCCGCCAACACCGACGCCCAGGTCCTGGCCAAGAGCCTGGCCGACGTGCGCATCCAGCTGGGCGAGAAGCTCACCCGGGGCCTGGGGGCAGGGGCCAACCCGGAGATCGGGGAAAAGGCGGCCCAGGAGGCGGAGGACCTCATCGCCGAGGCGTTGGACGGGGCAGACCTGGTCTTCATCACCGCGGGCATGGGGGGCGGCACCGGGACAGGAAGCGCCCCCATCGTGGCGGAGATCGCCAAGCGCCTGGGGGCCCTCACCGTGGCCGTGGTCACCCGCCCTTTTAGCTTTGAGGGACCCAAAAGGCTCAAGGCGGCGGAGGAGGGCATCAAGCGCCTCAAGGAGCGGGTGGACGCCATGGTGGTGGTGCAAAACGACCGTCTCCTCTCCGCCGTGGACAAGAAGATGACCCTTAAAGACGCCTTCCTCATCGCCGACCGGGTTCTCTACCACGGCGTGAAGGGTATCACCGACGTCATCAACCTGCCCGGCCTCATCAACGTGGACTTCGCCGACGTCAAGGCCCTCTTGGAAGGGGCGGGCCAGGTGCTCATGGGCATCGGGGCCGGCCGTGGGGAAAATCGGGTGGAGGAGGCGGCCAAGACCGCCACCATGAGCCCACTCCTGGAGCGCTCCATCGAAGGGGCAAAAAGGCTTCTTCTCAACGTGGTGGGCTCGGAAGACCTCTCCCTCATGGAGGCGGCGGAGGTGGTGGAGCGGGTGCGGGAAGCCACGGGCAACGAGGACGTGGACATCCTTTACGGCGTCACCTACGACGACCGCGCCCAGGACGAGCTCAGGGTCATCCTGATTGCCGCCGGCTTCGGTGAGAGCACCGTGGTGCCCAAGCCCATCCGCCCCGTGGACTTCCCCACCCACGCCGACCCCTACAACTTTGACATCCCCGCCTTTATCCGCTACGGGGACGGGGACTACCCGCCCAAACGGGGCAACTAAGGTGGTGGTAGCGGGCGTGGACCCCGGGATCACCCACCTGGGCCTCGGGGTGGTGGCGGTGGAAGGGAGGGGTGCCCTAAAAGCCCGCCTTCTCCACGGGGAGGTGGTGAAGACCTCCCCCAAGGAGAAGGCGGAGGTGCGGGTGGGCCGCATCCACGCCCGGGTCAAGGAAGCCCTCCTTCGCTTCCAGCCCGAGGCCTTGGCGGTGGAAGAGCAGTTCTTCTACCGGCAAAACGAGCTCGCCTACAAGGTGGGCTGGGCCTTGGGAGCGGTGCTGGTGGCGGCCTTTGAGGCGGGGGTGCCGGTTTACGCCTACGGGCCCATGCAGGTGAAGCAGGCCCTGGCCGGCCACGGCCACGCCGCCAAGGAAGAGGTGGCCCTGATGGTCCGGGGGATCCTGGGCCTACGGGAACCGCCAAGCCCAAGCCACCTGGCGGACGCCTTGGCCATCGCCCTCACCCACGCCTTCTACGCCCGGATTACTGCAGCCAAGCCCCTTTAGCCTCTATCCCTTACCATGAGGGTATGGCGGAAATCCGGGTGGGCACCGCAAGCTGGACCGACGAAACCCTCTTGGCCTCGGGCTGGTACCCCCCCGAGGTGAGGAGCCACCCGGAAAAACGCCTACGCTACTACGCCCAGCACTTTGACACCGTGGAGGTGGACAGCACCTTCTACGCCCTTCCCCGCCCCGAGGTGGTGCAAAAGTGGACGGAAAGGACGCCGGAAGGCTTCCTCTTCCACGTGAAGGCCTATTCCGCTTTCACCGGGCATGGCCTCGAGGCCCAAACCCTTCCCAAAGACCTCCGCACCCTCTTGCCGCGCCAGGAAGGGCACCTAGCCCAGCGGGAGGTGCCGGAAGAGGTGGTGGAGGAGGCGTGGAACCGCTTCTTCGCCGCCTTGGAACCCTTGAGGCGGGCGGGCAAGCTGGGCTACCTCCATTTCGGCCTCCCCCCCTGGACCGAGCCCAAGCCCAGAAGCTTCCAGTACCTGGAGCGCCTGGCGGAGAGGACGAAGGGCTACTGGGTGGCGGTGGAGTTCCGCAACCCCAAGTGGTACTCCGCCTGGGGGTTCGTCAAGAAGGAGCTATTGCGGCTTGGGCTCATCCACGTGAGCGTGGACGCCCCGCCCCACCCCGAGGCCCCGCCGAGGGTCCTGGAGCCCACCCACCCGGTGAGCGTACTCCGGTGCCACGGCCGAAACGCCGAAACCTGGAAAGGCCCCCACACCAAGCCCTATGAGCGCTTTAACTGGCGGTACTCTGAGGAAGAACTCCAGGATCTAGCCCAAGCCACACAAACCTTGGCAGAACGGGCGGAAAAGGTTTTCGTGATCTTCAACAACAACTACGGCACCCAAGGTGTGGAGGCGGCCTTGAAGCTTAAGCAGCTTTTGGGCCTCAGCCACCAACCCCCAGAGGAAAACCTCCTCTAAGCCTCCTCATCAAAAAGGCCAGGGATGGGCTCCACGTGGATCCCTTCCCCCTCCACCCGCACGTAGGGGGCCTGCAGGGGAATGAGCCTTTCGGCCCGGTCGCGAAGCCTCTCCCCCACCCCCCGCACCACCAGCACGTCCTGGGCCCCGGCGTCCAGGATGTCCACCACCTCCCCCACCTGAACGCCCCCCACGAAAACGGGAAGGCCCATGAGGGCGAAGTAGTAGTACTGCCCTTCCTCTAGGGGGGGGAGGTCTTCCACCTCGGCGTAGACCCGAAGGCCCACCAAGGCCTCCGCCAGTTCCCGGGTGGTAACCCCCGCCAGGTGGACCACCACGTCCCCGGCCACCTGGTAGAGGTCCTCCACCGCCCGCCAGCCGTGCCCTTCCACGTACACCCGTTCCAGGTGGGCCACCACCGGTTCCCCCCGGAACTTTAGGCCGCCTTGGAGGGCATAGGGGGCACCAAAGCGACCGATCTCCACCAGGCGCATGCCCTTAGTTTAGCGCACCTCCACCCCCACCTTGCGCCTGGCGTAGGCCCGCACCAGGGTGCGGATGGCCTCAATCACTCGGCCCTGCTTGCCGATGAGCCGCCCTTTGTCCTCCTGCGCCACCTCCACCAGGTACACCAGGCCCTCTCGGGTGCGCCGCTCTTGCACCCGCACCGCCTCGGGGTGGTCCACCACGCTCTTGGCCAGGTACTCCACCAGGTCCTTCATGCCTCCATGGTAAAGGAAACAAGCGGGGCTCCCGCCCCGCCCAAAGCCAGGGAAAGCGCCTAGCCCTCCTGCCGGAAGACCCCCGCCTGGCGCAGGAGCCGGCGGGCGGTGTCCGTGGGTTGCGCCCCCACGGAAAGCCAGTACTTGGCCCGCTCCACGTCCACCTTGAGCCAGTCGGGGGTGGTCTTGCGGGGGTCGTAGTAGCCGATCCTTTCAATGTACGCCCCGTCCCGCTTCCTGCGGCTATCAGTGACCACGATGCGGTAATGGGGGTTGTGCTTGGAGCCGAACCGGGAAAGCCTGATCTTGACCATGCCTTGTCTACCTCCTGAACATTCCCATGAGTCCCCGGCCTTTGCGCTTCTCCAGGGACTTCATCAGGGCCTTGGTTTCCTCAAACGACTTGATGAAGCGGTTCACCTCCTGCACGGTGGTGCCGCTGCCTTGAGCAATGCGCTTGCGCCGGGAACCGTTTAGGATGCGGGGATCCTTGCGCTCCTCCGGCGTCATGGAGAGGACGATGGCCTCGAGGCGCTTGATGGCCTTATCGTCCACCTGCACCCCCTGAAGGGCCTTCCCCATCCCCGGAAGCATGCCCAAGATCTCGGAGAAGGAGCCCAGGCGCTTGAGGTTTTGCAGTTGCTTGAGGAAGTCCTCCAGGGTGAGGTCCTTGGCGGCCTTGGGGGCTTCCGCCTCGAGGCCCGCCTGCCGCACCTTCTCCGCCAGGGTGGCCACGTCTCCCATGCCCAGGATGCGGCTGGCAAGCCTTTCAGGGTAGAAGGGCTCCAGGCCCTCCGGGCGCTCGGAAACCCCGGCGAAGTAGATGGGCTTGCCCGTGACGTGCCGTGCGGATAGCGCCGCCCCGCCCCGGGCATCCCCGTCCAGCTTGGTTAGGATGAGGCCCGTGACGCCGATGCGCTCGTCAAAGGTCTTGGCCACGCCCAAGGCCTCCTGCCCGGTCATGGCGTCCAGGACCAGCAAGACCTCGTCAGGGCGCAGGGCCTCCTTGAGGCGGAAAAGCTCGGCCATGAGGGGCTCGTCAATCTGCAGGCGGCCAGCGGTGTCCACCAAGACCAGGTCCCGGGCCTCGAGGCGGGCCTTTTCCTCCACCCGGCGCCGGATGGACTCTATGGACTCCCCATCCGCCACCTCCAGGACCGGAACCCCCACCTTCTCCCCCAGGAGCCGAAGCTGCTCCCGGGCGGCGGGGCGCTGGGTGTCGGCGGCCACCAGGAGGGGGCGGCGCCCCTTGCCCTTGTAGTACAGGGCCAGCTTGGCGGCGGTGGTGGTCTTGCCCGAGCCCTGAAGCCCCACCAGGAACCAGAGGTTCTTGTCCTTAAGGACGGGAAGCTTGGCCTCGCCCCCTAAGGCCTCCTTTAGGGCCTCGTACACCGTGGCCAGGATGACCTCGGCGGGGGTGAGGCTTTCCAAGACCTTCTGGCCCAGGGCCCTTTCCCGCACCCCCTCCACGAAGCTCCGGGCCACCTCCAGGTTGACATCGGCGTCCATCAAAGCCCGGCGGATCTCCCGCAAGGTGGCCTTCAGATCCTCCTCGGTGATCCGGCCCCGGCCCCGGAGCCGATCTATGGCTTCTTGTAAGCGCGCCGCTAGCTGGGCAAACATGGTGTGCACGGCCCCCAGGCCGGGCTCCAGGATAGGCCATGCCCCTTGAGCGTGTCAACCTCAATTTTTCCTACATTTCTAGCGGGCTAGGTTGACGGGACCCTAGCCAGGGAATACCCTGGAAAAGGTTATGTTAGGGCCCTTGCCCTCGAGTCCTAGGCGCTGAGGGCCGCCCCCAGGCGGCCTTCAGCCGGAAAGGAGGCCGCCTGTGGAAACCACCCTTTCCCCCCTTTTCCAAGCCCTGGAAGACGGCGACACCCTCAAGCTCAAAAGCCTCCTGGAAGAGGTCCATCCCCAGGACCTTTTGGCCCTTTGGGACGAGCTTAAGGGCGAACACCGCTACGTCCTCCTGACCTTGCTCCCCAAGGACAAGGCGGCGGACGTCTTCTCCAACCTCTCCCCCGAAGCCCAGGCGGAGTACCTCAAAACCCTGCCTCCCTGGCGTACCCAAGAGCTTTTGGAGGAGCTCTCCTTGGACGACCTGGCGGACGCCCTCCAGGCGGTGGAGGAGGAGGACCCCGAGCTCTCCCGCAAGCTCAAGGAGGCCCTGGACCCCAAGACCCGGGCCGAGGTGGAGGAGCTCACCCAGTACGAGGAGGACGAGGCGGGCGGCCTCATGACCCCCGAGTACGTGGCGGTGCGGGAGGGGATGACGGTGGAGGAGGTCCTCCGCTTCCTGCGCCGGGCAGCCCCCGATGCGGAAACCGTCTACTACCTCTACGTGGTGGACGAGGCGGGCCGGCTCAAGGGGGTGCTCTCCTTAAGGGACCTCATCGTGGCCGACCCCAGGACCCGGGTGCGGGAGATCATGAACCCCAAGGTGATCCACGTGCGCACGGACACCGACCAGGAGGAGGTGGCCCGCCTCATGGCCGACTACGACTTCACCGTCTTGCCGGTGGTGGACGAGGAGGGCCGCCTGGTGGGCATCGTCACGGTGGACGACGTCCTGGACGTCCTGGAGGAGGAGGCCACCGAGGACATCCACCGGCTCGCCGCCGTGGACGTGCCCGATCTGGTCTACAGCCAAGCCTCCCCCCTCACCCTGTGGCTTGCCCGGGTGCGGTGGCTCGTCATCCTCATCCTCACGGGGATGGTCACGAGCTCCATCCTCCAGGGCTTCGAAAACCTCCTAGAGGCGGTGACCGCCTTGGCCTTCTACGTGCCCGTGCTCCTGGGCACCGGGGGGAACACGGGGAACCAGTCCGCCACCCTCATCATCCGCGCCCTGGCCACCCGGGACCTGGACCTCAAGGACTGGCGGAAGGTGTTTCTTAAGGAAGGGGTGGTGGGGAGCCTCCTCGGCCTAACCCTGGCCCTGTTGCTCCTGGGCAAGGTGGTCCTGGACGGGCACGCCGCCTTGGCCCCGGTGGTGGGGCTTGCCCTCTTCCTCTTGGTCCTCTTCGCCAACCTGGTGGGGGCCATGCTCCCCGTGGTCCTGAGGCGGTTTGGGGTGGACCCCGCCTTGGTTTCCAACCCCTTGGTGGCCACCCTTTCCGACATCTCCGGGCTTCTCATCTACCTCACCGTGGCCCGGCTCCTCCTAAACCTGGGATGAAGCGGCTTCGCATGGTAGTGGAATGGAGCAAGGGAAGCCCCTTGCGCTACGCCTACAAGGGGGGAAGGCTCGTCCTTCTGGGCGAGGACGCCCCGGCCCCGGTGAACTACGGCTTCCTGCCCGGCCTCGTCAACCCCGCCGACGGGGAGGAGGTGGACGCCTGCTACCTGGGGCCACCCCTGCCTCCGGGCACCGAGGCGGAAGGGTTTCTCCTGGGCATGGTGGCCCTTTTGGACGGGGACCACAAACTGGTGCTCTCGCCGGACCCAAGCCCCCCGGACCCGGAAGCCTTGGCCCCTCTCCTCGCCTGGTTCGCCCCCGAGCGCAGGCCCACCCTGCTCGAGGCCGAGGCCGCCTGGGCCTGGCTCAAGGGGCTTCGGGGCGGGGAAGGATGAGCATGGCGTCCCCCAGGGAGTAAAAGCGGTACTCCTCGGCCACCGCCAGGCGGTAGGCCTCCAGGGTCCGCTCCCGCCCCAAGAAGGCGGCCACCAGCATGAGAAGGGTGGAGCGGGGCAGGTGGAAGTTGGTGAAGAGGGCGTCTATGGCCCGGAAGGTGTAGGGCGGGCGGATGAAGAGCCTCGTTTCCCCCGCCCCCGGCACCACCCCTTTCCCCTCCCGCCAAGCGCTCTCCAGGGCCCGCACCACCGTGGTGCCCACCGCCACCACCCGGCGCCCCTCGGCCCGGGCGCGGTTCACCGCTATGGCGGTGGCCTCGGGGATCTCGAAGGGCTCGGCGTGCATCTCGTGCTTCTCCACGTCCCCCTTAATGGGGCGGAAGGTGCCGGGGCCCACGTGGAGGGTGAGGAAGCGAAGCTCCACCCCCATGCCCTCCAAGCGGGCCAAAAGCTCCGGGGTGAAGTGGAGGCCAGCCGTGGGGGCGGCCACGGAGCCCGGGCGCTTGGCGTAGACCGTCTGGTAGCGTTCCAAGGGAACCCGGGCCTTGATGTAGGGGGGAAGGGGCACCTCCCCCACCGCCTCCAAGTGGGCGGCAAGGTCCCCCTGGAAGCGGAGAAGCCGCACCCCATCGGGCTCCACCCCCACCACCTCCGCCTTTAGGCCCGCCACGGGCCTTAGGTCCTTTGGGGAAAGAAGCTCTAGCCGGGTGCCCACGGGCGCCTTCCGGGCTGGCCCCAAGAGGGCCTCCCAAAGCCCGGGAGCCTTCTCCCGCACCAAGAGGATCTCCACCCTGCCCCCCGTGGGCTTCTGGGCCAGGAGGCGGGCGGGGATCACCTTGCTCTCGTTGAAGACCAACACGTCCCCCGGGCGCAAAAACTCGGGGAGGTCCCGCACCCGCCGATGGTCCACCGCAAAGGGCCCTTCCCGGTAGACCACCATCATCCGGGCGGCGTCCCGAGGCTCCAACCCCGCCTGGGCGATCTGCTCGGGGGGGAGGTGGTAGTCGTAGAGGTCTAGCTCCGTCATCCGGCGTTTCTGGGCTCCATGAAGGGGTTAGGGATGTCGGGGAGGTGGACGAAGCGGTCCACGGCGTCGATGAGCTTCTGGGAGGTGGTTTCCCGGAAGGCGATGACCTCCACCCGGATGCCCCGCTCCATGAGGACCTCGAGGATCTCCACGAAGTCGCCATCCCCGCTTCCCAACACCACCACGTCCAAGTAGGGCATGAGCCGCACCATGTCCGCGGCGATGCCCATGTCCCAGTTCCCCTCGTATATGGGCTTGCCGCCCTCCCCCACCTCCTTCACCGTGAGGTACATGCGCCGCACCCGGTAGCCGATGGTGGAAAGCTTGTAAATAAAGGGCCAGGCGGAGGTGTCCCCCTCCTTCTCCACCACGTAGGCCGTGGCCCGCACCAGGCGCCGCCCCCCCACGGCATAGCGGAGAAGGCTTTCAAAGTTGACGTTCCGCTCGTAGTAGTCCCGGGCGGAATGGTACAGGTTCTGGGTGTCCACAAAGACGCCCACCCGCTGGTCCTGGTGGTGGCCAAGGGGTTCCATCGCCCCCATCATACCTGCCTAACCGGCGTTCCTGAGCCCCGCCGCCACCCCAAGGAGGGAAAGGAGAAGCGCCCGCCGTAAGCCCTCCTCCTCCCGACCCCCAGGGGCCCGGTAGCGGCGGAGGAGCTCCACCTGGACAAAGTTGATGGGGTCCACGTAGGGGTTCCGGAGGCTGATCTGCCGCTCCAACGTCCTTTGGTTGTGGAGAAGGGGAGCCGCAAAGATGGCCTGCAAAAGGGCCACGGTCCTTTGGTACTCCTCCGCCAGGTGCTGGAAGAAGCCCCATAGCCCCTCGGGCACCAGGCGCAGGTACAAGGCGGCGATCCCCAGGTCCGCCTTGGCCAAGGCCATGGCGGCGCTTTCCAAGGTGGCGGCGAAGAAGGGCCACTCCCGGTACATGGCCTGAAGGAGGGGAAGGGGTAGCGCTTCCAAGGCGGATAGCCCGTACCACCCCGGCAGAAGGAGGCGCACCTGGGTCCAGGCCATGACCCAAGGGATGGCCCGCAGGTCCCGGATATCCCGCACCCGGCCGTGGCGGTACACGGGGCGGCTGGCGATGGGAAGCTCGCCAATCTCCCGGATGGGGGTAAAGGCCTCAAAAAAGGCGAAGAAGCCTTCCCTCTGGAGGAGGGCCCGGTAGCGCTCCATGCTCCTTTGTGCCGCCTCTTTCAGGGCTTGGCGGAACTCGGGCTTGGGCTCCACCCCCTCTCCCAAGGCCGCCTGGGCGAAGTGAAAGAGGAGTTGCTCCAGGTGGCGCACCGCCAGGTCCGGGTGGGCGTAGCGGTCCGCCAGGGCCTCCCCCTGCTCCGTGAGGCGGAGGCGAGGCCCCACGCTCCTGGGGGGGAGGCTGGCGATGGCCCGGCCCGCCGGTCCCCCGCCCCGGGCGGTGGAGGTGCCCCGGCCGTGGAAGAAGAAGACGGGGATGCCCTCCGCCTCCCCCACGGCGTGGAGGGCCTCCTGCGCCTGGTACAGGGCCAGGTTGGCCATGAGGAAGCCCGCATCCTTGTTGGAATCGGAGTAGCCGATCATCACCTCCACCCCACCCCGCCCCTCCGCATGGGCGCGGAAGACAGGATTGCGCAGGAGGCGCCGCAAGACCTCGGGGGCCCGGTTTAGGTCCTCCAGGGTTTCAAAGAGGGGGACCACGTCGAAGGGGAGGGGCTTCCCCGGGCGGTAAAGCCCCACCTCCCGGGCCAGGAGGAAGACGGCGAGGAGGTCGGCGGGGTGGTGGGTCATGGACACCACATGGGCCCCCTTGTCCCCCCAGGCCCTAAGGGCCCCCAAGGCCACCCGCAAGGCCTCCCCTTCCGGCGCCGCCCCCACGGGCATGAGGGGGCGCGGGGTCTTGAGCTCTTGGGTGAGGAGGGCTTCTTGCTCCTCCGGGGCTAAGGACAAAAACTCGGCGTGAACCCCGCCCAGGCGCAAAAGCTCCGCCGCCGCCTGCAAAAGCTTCCCCGACTCCTCCCTTAGGTCCAAGGGGGCAAGCTCCAGGCCGAAGGCGGAAAGCCGCGCCTCCAGGGGCCTCAAGAAGACCTCCGCCACCTGGGCGAGGCCCACCCCTTCCAGGCCCTTTTCCGCCACCTTCAAGGCCCGGGAAAGCTCCTCGGTGGAAAGGGAGCCCCCCTCCAAGGCCCGGTAAAGGGCGGCGAAATAACGGCGGTAGGGCTCGCCCGGGAAGCGTTCTATGCCCTCCCCGCCTTCCCGCACCTCCTTAGAAACGGGAAGACGGGCCTCGGAAAGGGAGAGGTCCCGCACCAGGCCCTCGAGGGCCTCCAGAAACTTGCCCCGCGCCACCTCCCTTGCGTAGCGGCTGGCGAAGGCGGTGACCTCCGGGGTGACGAAGGGGTTCCCGTCCCGGTCGCCGCCGATCCAACTGCGGAAGCGCACTGGGCTCCGCAGGCGGGGGCGCTGGCCGTAGACCCGTTCCAAGGCGGCCTCGAGGCCCCCCACCACCTTGGGCACGGCCTCCCACAAGGTGGTGGGCAGGTAGTAGAGCCCCCCCTTGATCTCGTCCTCCACGCTGGGCCTCGCCTTCCGCACCTCCTCCGTGGCGTACAGCAAAGCGACCCGGGCCGCAAGGCGCTCCCGCTCTTCCCTCTCCAGCTCCTCCTGCAATCTTTCCAAGTGGTGCCGCAGGGTGCGGCGGCGGGTTTCCGTGGGATGGGCGGTGAAGGTGAGGACGAGCTCTAGGCGGTTCAGGTGCGCCTCCGCCTCCTCTAGGGAAAGCCCCCGGGCCTTCAGGGCCTGGGCCAAGGCCAGGAAGCCCTCGGGCCTGGGGTTCTCGGGGGTTTCCGCCTGGGCCCGCAGGCGGTTCACCCGCACCCGGTGCCGCTCCTCCGCCAGGTTCACCAGGTGGAAGTAGTGAGTAAAGGCCCGCACCAAGGCCTCCGCCTCCTCCACGGAAAGGCCCTCCACCCGCCGCAACAAGGCTTCCCCCGCTCCCGCCTCCCCTTGGCGCCGCCCCTTGGCCAAAAGGCGCACCTCCTCCACCAAGGCGAAAAACCGCTCCCCGGAAACCTTCCGGATGGCCTCTCCCAGTAGGCGGCCCAGGAGGTCCACCTCCGCCTTCAAAAGCTCAAAGGGATCGCTCACGGCTCCTCCCACACGTAAGGGCTGATGGAAACGGGCTTCCCGCCCTCCAAAACGAGCTCCGTGGCGTGTAGCCGCGCCTTGCCCTGGGCGGCGCGGAAGGGCTGGGGGCGGCCGGTGAGGAAGCGGGCCAGGAAGGTCTCTACCTCGCCGCCGATGATGGACTGGTAGGTACCGGTCATGCCCACGTCGGTCTGGTAAAGCGTCCCCTTGGGAAGCCGCATGGCGTCCAGGGTGGGCACGTGGGTATGGGTGCCCAAAACGGCGGCCACGCGCCCATCCAGGTAGTGGGCCAGGGCCATCTTCTCGCTGGTGGCCTCGGCGTGGACCTCCACCAGGACGTAGTCCGCCTTCTCTTGGGCCAAAAGGGCGTCCAAGGCGCGAAAGGGGTCGTCCAGGGGGTCCATGAAGACCCGGCCCATCACCTGGACGAAGAGGAGGCTTTCCCCGTTGGCGCTAAGCCGCCACCAGCCCCGCCCCGGGGTGCCCGGAGGGTAGTTGAGGGCCCGCACCACGGGTTCTTTCTCCAAAAGCTCGTACACCTCCTTGTGGTCCCAGGCGTGGTTGCCCAAGGTGACGAGGTCCACCCCAGCCTCCCGCAAAAGGCGGTAGGAACGCCGGTCCAAGCCTTTTCCCTTAGCGGCGTTTTCCCCGTTGGCGATGACCAGGTCGTAGCGATCCCGGATGTCCGGCAGGTGGAGGCTCACTACCCGTAGACCGGGCTCGGCCATCACGTCCCCGATGAATAAAAGCCGCATGGGGGCATTATATGGCCCCCATGCCCCTTCCCCACCACTCCCGATCCAGGGATTAAGCTGCGCTTCGCTTTTGCAGGAAGTAAACCACGCCGTACCCGATGCCCGCCAGGATGAGGAGGGGAATGGCGTAAAGGAGAAGGGTCCAGATAAGACCGGAAAGGGCGAGGAGAACCTTGCCCAAGAAGCTGAACACCCACCCCCCTACCCACAGGGCGAGAAGGACCCCCACCACCACCAAAAGGCCCAAAACCACCCACTCTAAAATGTCCCGAAGGCTCCGTTCCATGCCTTCAGCATACACTGGAAAGGTGGAACGCTACCGGTTGGAGGAGGGGGTGGTGGTGGGGCGGAAGGCCCTGCCCCAGGGGGATCTTCTCCTCCGCTTCGTCACGCCCAAGGGGAGCCTCGAGGCCGTGGCCAAGAAGGGCCTAAGGCCCACGGGCCGCTCCGGGAGGCTTTCCCTTTTCCACCACGTGCGCTTTCAGGTCTACGCCAAAAAGGAAGGCCTCCCCACCCTGACCCAGACGGAGCTTTTGGGCAAGCTCTTCGGCCTGGAAGAGCCCCGCCGCTACCTCTACGCCTCCTTTTTGGCGGAGCTCGCCTACCGCCTGGCCTCCCCCGAGGCCGCCGCCAAGATCTACCCCCTCTTCGTCTCCGGCCTCCGGGGCATCGCCAAGCACGAAAACCCCCTCCTCCCCCTGGTCTGGGCGGGGTGGCGGGTGGTGAAGGCGGGAGGGCTTGCCCCCAACCTCTTGGGCCCGGGGCTTCACCTCAAGGAGGGGCGGCTCGCCGCGGAGGGGGTGTACCTGGGGGAAAAGGGGGTGGAGGCCCTTCGCGCCATCCTCCACCTCCCAGGCGGGGAGGCATTGCCCTACCTGAAAGAAGCCCCCTTGGACCGCTTATTCCTTGCCCTCAAGCACCACGTGGAGGAGGCTTTGGGCCCTCTAAGGAGCGCAAGCCTCCTATAGGGGCTTGATCTCCAGGATCGTGTAGACCTGGGCGCCCTTCTTGCCCCGGATCTCCACCACGTCCCCCACCTTTTTGCCCAAAAGGGCCTGGCCCAGGGGGGACTCGTCGGAGATCTTGCCGCTGAAGATGTCCGCCTCGTGGCTCCCCACGATGGCCAAGGAAAGCCTTTCCCCCGCCTCGGTTTCCAACTCCACCTGGCAGCCTAGGGCCACCTCCTCGTAGGTGCCGTTCCCCTCCACCACCACCGCCCGGGCCAGGAGGTCCTCCAGCTGGGCGATGCGGGCCTCGTTCTGCCACATGGCCCGCCGCGCCTCGTCGTATCCGGCGTTTTCCCTGAGGTCGCCCTCCTCCAGGGCCTGCTCAAAGTCAGCAGAGATCTCCTGCCGCTTGGTGGTCTTCAGGTGGTGAAGTTCCTCCTGAAGGCGCCTGTAACCTTCGGGAGTGAGGTAAACCGGCTTCTTCATGCGCATCCCTCCGGGTAAAAAGGGGCACCAGCCCAAGGCCTTGGGCTGGCGGTACCGCTATTCAGTATAGCAGGCGGGAAGGAAAGCCTCCACGAGGGGAAGAAGGGCCTCCTCCGGCTTCCCCACGGGCAAAAGCCCCACCCCGCTTCCCGCAAGGAGGAGGGTGCCGGAAAGCTCCCCAGGGCGCAAGAAGGCCCGCTTGACCTCCAGGCCAAGCTCCTTGGCCTTCTTGGCCACCTCCTCCCGGGTGATGCCCTCGAGGCCCCCCTCCAGCAGGTACAGCGTGCCCTGGCGAAAGAGGAGGGGGCTGGTGCGGCTTCCGTCCACCACGTGCCCCCAGGCGTCCAGGAGGAGGCCCTCAAAGGCTCCCCGCGCCTCGGCCCACCCTTGGGCCAGGCGGTAGGGCAGGTAGTTGCCCGTCTTGTAGGGGGCGAGGTCCGGGTGGACGCGGTAGGGGGTGAGGACCGCTTTCACCCCTTCCCGGTAGGCCCTCAGGGGAGGAGGGGTGTAGGGCCTGGCCTCCGCCAGCCTTACCCCCTCCCCCACGGTGAGCCGCACCCGCAGGCAGGAAACGCCCGGGAAGTGGGCCAGAAGGGCTTGCAAGTCCTCCAGGAAAGCCCCGTCCCCCGGGTAGGGGAGGCCCAGGGCCTGGGCGTGGCGGCGGAGGCGGGAGAGGTGGGCCTCCAGCCAAAGGGGCGCGCCTCTTTCCACCCGCAAGGTGGTGAAGACGCTCGCCCCGTGGTAGAAGAAGGCCTCGAGCCAAGGGCCGGCCAAGGGTTCACCGTTGAGGAGCCTCATGCCACCTCCAAGAAGCGGGCCAAAAGCTCCATGCCCCAAGGGGAGAGGATGCTTTCGGGGTGGAACTGCACGCCAAAGGCCTTCCGCCCGTCCCAAAGGGCCATGGGCACGCCGTGTTCCGTCCAGGCCAGGAGGCGGAGGGAAGGGGGAAGGCGCCTTAGGGCCAAGGAGTGGTAGCGGGCGAAGGGCAAGGGGTTGGGGAAGCCCCTAAAGAGGGCCTCCCCCCCATGGTAGACGGCGTGGCCCTCCCCGTGGACCGGGGCCTCGCGGTAAAGCTCCGCCCCCAGGACCACCCCCAGGGCCTGGTGGCCCAGGCAGACCCCCAGCATAGGGATGCCCTCTGCCAGGGCCCTTTCCGTCCACTCCAGGATGCGGCCCGCCGTGTAGGGGTCCTTGGGCCCCGGGCCCACCACCAGGTGGGTGAAGCCGGAAAGGTCCGGGGCCTCCTCCTGGTCCACCACCGCCACCTCCGCCCCCAGGGCCCGGAGGTAGTCCACCAGGTTGTAGCTAAAGGAGTCCCGGTTCTCCAGGAAGAGCACCCGGGCGCGAAGCCGCCTCGAGGGGAGCGGGGGGCGCCAGGAGGCGTTGGCCTTGGGGGGAAGGGGCCTCGCCCCGGGCCTGCCCCGCTCCAGGGCCAGGAGGAGGCTTTGCGCCTTATGCAAGGTTTCCTCGTACTCCCGCTCGGGCAACGAGGCGATGACGATCCCCGCCCCGGCGGAGAAGAGCACCTCCTCCCCCACCTTCTGGAAGGAGCGGATCAGGATGTTGAAGTCCGCCCCCCGGCCCGAAACGTAGCCGAGGCTTCCCGTGTAGGCCCCCCGGGGCACGGGCTCCAGCTCCCGGATGGCGGCCATCACCGTGCCCTTGGGGGCCCCGGTGATGGTGCCCCCGGGGAAGAGGCTTCGGAAGACCTCCCCCAAGGGGGCGGGGGTGTACCCCTCCACCTCGGACACCAGGTGCATCACGTGGGCGTAGCGCTCCACGGTGAAAAGCTCCCGCACCCGCACCGTGCCGGGGAGGGCCACCCGGGCCAGATCGTTGCGCAGGAGGTCCACCAGCATGGCGTGCTCCGCCCGCTCCTTGGGGGAGGAGAGGAGATCCTCCTCCAGGGCCAGGTCCTCCGCCTCCGTCCTCCCCCTGGGCCGCGTGCCGGCGATGGGCCGGGCGAGGAGGCGGCCGCCCACCTTCTGGAAAAGCCGCTCCGGGCTTCCCGAAACCACCGCCCACCCTTCCCCTTCCAACAGGCCCATGAAGGGGGAAGGGTTGAGGCGCCGGAGGCGGGCGTAGAGGAGGAGGGGGTCCACGGGGCCCAGGAGGCGGAAGCGGTGGGAAAGGTTCACCTGGTAGACCACCCCGGCCCGGATCCGCTCCTTCACCTCCGCCACCCCCCGCAAAAAGGCCTCCCGGGGGAAGTCGGAAACCAAGGGGTATTGGGGCAAGGAAGGCGGGGTGTAGGGGAGGGGCCGCAGGGCGAAGGAAGGGCGCGCCACGAGCCTCCCCTCCAGGAGGGCGTAGCCCTCGGGGTAGTAGAAGAAGGCCGCCTCGGGGAGGCCGGGAAGGGGGGGATGGGCGGGAAGGCCCAGGTGGCGGGCAAACTCGTAGGCGAAAAAGCCGATCCAGGCGGGGAAAAAGCCCTTGCCCAAGCCCTTCTCCAGGTAGCGGAAAAGGTCCAGGGCCTCCCCCACCCGCCTCCCGTCCAGGTAAAGCCGGCCCTCCAGGACCTCGAGGCGGTGCCTCGGCCCCACCCCCAGGAGGGAAAGCCGGGAAAAGGGGGTGCGGGGCCCCAAGGACTCCAACAGGGCGGGCCTCAGGCCCAGGGCCCGGGCGGCGTGGTAAAGCCCCAGCACGGCCCCGAGTATACCCAGGCAAGAGGGTCAAGCCCCGTTTCGCCCGGTGGGTCTAGCCCCGCACCCGCCTCAGGGGAAGCCCCTCCGCCTTGGCCCAGGCCTCGAGGGCAGGGGCAGGCCGTTGGGCGAAGAAGGCGAGGAGCTTGATGTAGGCGGGGTTCTCCGGGGAAGCGGGGCTGAAGGCGGCCCCCAGGAGCTCGGGAAGCCCCGCCCGCTGGCAAAACCGGGCCCAAAGGTGGGGCTCCAGGGCGGCCAGGGCCACCTCCCCTTCCTTCGCGGGGTAGACCCCGTAGCAGAGGACGGAGCCGTCCAAAAAGGGGATGGGCGGGTAGGCCATGGCCCGCACCGCCTGGGAGAGGGCCACCTCATAGACCCCGCCCCCGAGGAGGAGGCCCTTCAAGGCGGCCAGGGCCAGGGCGTAGGCCCCGGCCAGGTCGGCGAACTGGAAGGCCCGCCAGGGAAAGCGGCCCAAAAGACCCGCCTCCGCCAGGTAGGTGAGGTCGTGCCCGGGGTCATCCCCTTCCGGGTAGCCCCGGAGCCGGGCGTAGACCAGGCGGGGGTTGCGCTCCAGAAGCACTTCCGGCCCCAGGCCCAGCCGCTCCATGACCCCGGGGCGGTTGGCCTCGAGGAGGATGGCCGCCTCCGCCACAAGCCCCAGCAGGGCCTCCCGCCCCTCCTCCGTCTTCAGGTCCAGGACCCACACCGCCTTCCCCGCATTCAGGAAGCGGTAGGCCTCCGGGGCCAGGGCCTCTAAGGGGTCCCCCGTGGGGGGCTCCACCTTGAGCACGGGAAGGCCCAGCTCCATAAGGAGCTTCCCCGCCAAGGGCCCCGGCAGGAGGCGGCTGAGGTCCAGGACCCTACCGGGGGGCCATGCGCAGGGCGCCATCCAGCCGGATCACCTCCCCGTTCAGCATGGGGTTTTCCAGGATGTGCAGGACCAAGAGGGCGTACTCCTCCGGGCGGCCCAGGCGTTTGGGGAAGGGAACCTGTTCCGCCAAGGAGGCCCGGGCCTTCTCGGGTAGCCCCGCAAGAAGGGGGGTATCGAAGAGGCCCGGGGCGATGGCCACCACCCTTATGCCCCACTCGGCCAGCTCCCGGGCGGCGGGGAGGGTGAGGGCCACCACGCCCCCCTTGCTGGCGGCGTAGGCCGCCTGGCCGATCTGCCCCTCGTAAGCCGCCACGCTGGCGGTGTTCACGATGACGCCCCGCTGCCCTTCCCCATCGGGCGCGTTCTCCCGCAGGGCCGAGGCCGCCAGGCGGAGGACGTTAAAGGTGCCCACCAGGTTCACCTCCACCACCTTGCGAAAGCTCTCCAGGTCGTGGGGTCCTTCCCGGCCCAGGATCCTCTTGGCCAGGCCGATGCCCGCGGCGTTCACCACGGCGAAGAGGAGCCCTTCTTCCTGCGCTAGGGCCAGGGCTCGGGCCACGTCCGCCTCCGACCGCACGTCCCCTTCCACGTAGCGAAGCCCGTCCTCCCCCCGCCTCAGGTCCAAGACCACCACCCGGTAGCCCCTGGCCTCCAGGGCCAAGGCGGCAGCCCGCCCGAGCCCCGAGGCCCCGCCCGTTACCAAAGCGCTCCTTTTCATACCCCTCCTATAACCTTTGGATCACCGTGGCCGTGGCCTGGCCATGGCCGATGCACATCACCTGCAGGCCGAACTCCCCGTCCCGCCTTTCCAGCTCGTGGAGGAGCTTGGTCATGAGGATGACCCCCGTGGCCCCCAAGGGGTGGCCCAGGGCGATGGCCCCCCCGTTCGGGTTCACCCGCTCGGGGTCGGGGCGGAACTCCCTGAGAAAGGCCAGGACCACGCTGGCGAAGGCCTCGTTCACCTCGATCACGTCCAGGTCGCTTAGGGCAAGCCCAGCCCGCGCCAAGGCCTTCCGCGTGGCGGGGAGGATCTCCAGAAGCTGCAAGGTGGGGTCCCCCGCCACCACCACCCGGGCCAGGAAGCGGGCCCGGGGCCTAAGGCCCAAGGCCAGGGCCTTCTCCCTTTCGCCCAGGAGCAAGGCCGCCGCCCCGTCCGAAATCTGGCTGCTGTTCCCGGCGGTGATGAGGCCGTCTTCCCGGAAGGCGGGCTTGAGGGCGGCGAGCCGTTCCAGGCTGGTGTCGGGGCGGACGCCCTCGTCGCGGGTCAAAAGGAAGGGCCTTCCCTCCGCATCCAGGCCGGTGAGGGGAAGCATCTCCCGGGCGAAGCGGCCCTCCTCCGTGGCCCGTTGCGCCCGGCGGTGGGAAAGGAGGCTCCACTCGTCCAGGTCCTTACGGGAAAAGCCAAAAAGCCGGGCGATGCGCTCGGCGCTTTCCCCTTGGTGCACCAGCTCGTACTTGTCGAAGAGGGCAGGGTTTAGGGTGTGAAACCCGCCCCCGATGTCCGAGAACATGGGGGCCCGGGTCATGCTCTCCACCCCCCCGGCGATGGCGAAGTCCAGGTCCCCGGCAACGATGGCCTGGGCGGCGAAGTGCACCGCCTGCTGGCTCGAGCCGCACATGCGGTTTAGCGTTACCGCCGGCACCTCCTTGGGCAGGCGGGAAAGGAGGACGGCAAGCCGCCCCACATTCGCCCCCTGCTCCCCCGCCTGGGTCACGCACCCCGTCACCACGTCCTCCACCCAGGCAGGGTCCAGTCCGCTTCGCGCCAGGAGGGCGTTCAGGACCTCGGCGTAGAGGGCATCGGGCCGCCACGCCCTAAGGGCCCCGTTCCTTTTGCCGATGGGGGTACGCACCGCCTCGAGGATCACCGCCTCCCTCATACGGGCCTCCGTAGGTGTTCCCGAAAAACAACACCCCCCGGAAGGGGAAAATTCGCTCGCCTAGCCAGAACACCTTGACACCGTAGTTTACCTGGCGCTTTCTCTGAATACAAGAATGAACCGCCTTTTACCCCGCCCAAATCTGGACTTTTTAGACCAAAACCAGAGAGGGCTTCTCGTTCCACCCACCCCTTGACGCCACCGGCCTCGCACACTACACTAACCCTTGCGCGCCGGGGAGTAGCGCAGCCTGGTAGCGCACACGCTTGGGGTGCGTGTGGTCGTCGGTTCAAATCCGGCCTCCCCGACCAAAAAGGCCCCGCCTAAAGGCGGGGCCCTAACTTATTCCAGAGCTTTCCGCAAGGCGCTTAGGTTTTCCGACACGGGCCGCCCGTTGAAGAGGGCGCTTCCCGCCACCGCCACGTCGGCGCCCGCCTCGTGGACCTCCTTCACCGTATCCCGGTTCACCCCTCCATCCACCACCAGGAGGCAGGCAGAATTGACCCGGTCCCGCATGGCCCGAAGCCGCCGAAGCCGTTCCGTAGCGGTGGGGATGTACCTTTGCCCCCCGAACCCCGGGTTCACGCTCATGAGGAGGGCCAGGTCCAGTTCGGGCAGAAGGGGTTCAAAGGCCTCGAGGGGAGTCCCGGGGTTGACGGCAAGCCCCACCTTTTTCCCCAACTCCTTCACCCGCTGCACCGCCCGGTGGGGGTGATAGGTGGCCTCGAAGTGGACGGTGATGTGGTCCGCCCCCGCTTGGGCGAAGTCCTCGAGGTAGCGCTCCGGGTTCACGATCATGAGGTGGACGTCCAAGGGCAAGGTGGTGACCCGACGCACCGCCTCCACCAAGATGGGACCAAAGGTGAGGTTGGGGACAAAGACCCCGTCCATCACGTCCAGGTGGATCCAGTCCACCCCCGCCCTTTCCGCCTCCTGGATCTCCTCCTTAAGCCTGGCCAGGTCCGCCGTGAGGATGGAAGCCGCAAAGCGCACAAGGAGACTATACCCCTAACGGTGGACCAAGCGATACGACGCTGCCAGGACCAAGATCATAAGGGAAAGGAGAAAGAGCTCCGCCAACACGGCTTGGAAGCCAGGATGGTCCAGGGCAAAGGGGAATTTCTGAAGCCCCTCTGCGGTGACCACTAAGATGCGACGTACCCCCGCGATGATGCCGATGATGAGAAAGGGCTCCACCTGGAGTTGCCCCTCCTTAGCAAAGCGCACCAGGGTATAGAGGATCTCCGCCATCATAAGGGCGAGAAGCACACGATCCAACAAGAAAACGGCGAGCTTGTGCCCCTCGTGCCTAAAGAGCATGCCTACCCCCTCCACCACGGAACCCATCAGAAGGTACGCCGCTCCCAAGGTCACCAAGAGCCCGGCAAAGAGATAAATGACCCCCTCCGCCCGGGGAAAAAAACGCAGGAACCCCTCCATAGGAAAGAAGGTAAGTGACCCCTCCCCTACCCGTTAAGGGGTAAAAGGCCTTTGCCTACACCAATGCCAAAAGCGCCTCCGCCACCCTTTCCGGGGTGAAGCCCAGCCGCTCGTAGACCTCGGGGTAAGGGGCGCTGGCCCCGAAGCGGTCCAGTCCCACCACCTTGTGGGCGTAGCGCTCCCAGCCCAAGGAGGCTCCCGCCTCCACCGCCACCACGGGCAGGCCCGGGGGCAGGACCCCTTTGCGGTAGTCCTCGGGTTGGGCCTCGAAAAGCTCAAAACAGGGCAGGCTCACCACCCGCACCCCAACGCCCCGCTCCTCGAGAAGCTCCTTGGCCTTCAGGGCCAAGTGGACCTCGCTCCCCGTGGCCACGATGACCCCTTGAGGGTTCTCGGCGTCCTCCAGAACGTACCCACCCCGGAGAAGCCCCTTGGCCTTCTCCGGGGAAAGGAGGGGCACCGCCTGCCGGGTGAAGACCAAGGCGGTGGGGCCATCCTTGCGCCGCAAGGCTACCTGCCAGGCGTAGAAGGTTTCGTGGGCGTCAGCGGGCCGGATCACCCAAAGCCCCGGCATGGCCCGGAGGCTCATAAGGTGCTCTATGGGCTGGTGGGTGGGCCCGTCCTCCCCCAGGGCGATGGAGTCGTGGGTGTAGACGAAAATCGTGGGCGTTCCCATCAAGGCGGCCAGGCGCACGGCGGGGCGCATGTAATCGGAAAAGACCAGGAAGGTCCCCCCGTAGGCCCGGTAGCCCCCATGGAGGTTGAGCCCGTTCAGGATGGCTCCCATGCCGTGCTCCCGCACCCCGAAGTGCAGGTAGCGGCCCGTGGGAGTGTCCGCCGAGAAGTCCTCCATGCCTGCGGCCTTGGTGTTGTTCGAAGGGGTGAGGTCGGCGCTACCCCCCACCAGCTCCGGCACCCGGGAAGCGAGGAGGTCCAGCACCTTGCCGCTCGCCGCCCGGGTGGCCACGGGCTTGTCAAAGGCGGGCGGTTCCTCCGGCAAAGGGGGAAGCTCCCCCTGAAGACGGCGGCGAAGCTCTTGGTATAGCTCCGGGAAGTCCTTGGCGTAAGCCTCTAAGGCCTGTTCCCACGCCTCCTGCCAGGCCCTGCCCTGGGCGCGCATGTCCATGTGGCGGTAGACCTCCTCGGGGACCACGAAGGGGGGGTAGGGCCAGCCGAGGTTTTTGCGGGTGGCCTCCACCGCCTCCGGGCCCAGGGGTTCCCCGTGGGCCTTGTGGGAGTCCTGCTTGGGCGAGCCGTAGCCGATGTGGCTCCGCACGGCGATGAGGGTGGGACGCTCGTCCAGCTGGGCCAGCTTGAGGGCATGGCGGAGGGCATCCAGGTCGTTGGCGTCCTCCACCCTTAGGGTCTGCCAGCCGTAGGCGCGGTAGCGCAAGAGAACGTCCTCGCTGAAGGCCAAGTCCGTGGGGCCGTCAATGGATATGCGGTTATCGTCCCAGAAAACAATGAGCTTGGATAGTTTCCAGTGTCCTGCCAAGGCGCTCGCCTCGGAGGAAACCCCCTCCATGAGGTCCCCGTCCGAGGCCAGGACGTAGGTGTAGTGGTCCACCACAAGGTGGCCAGGGCGGTTAAACTCGGCGGCGAGCTTCTTTTCCGCCAAGGCTAGGCCCACCGCCGTGGAAATCCCCTGGCCCAAGGGGCCCGTGGTCACCTCCACCCCCGGGGTGTGGCCGTACTCGGGGTGGCCCGGGGTCTTGGAGCCCCACTGGCGGAAGCGCCTGAGCTCCTCCAGGGAAAGGTCATACCCCGTGAGGTGAAGGGTGGCGTAAAGGAGCATGGAACCGTGCCCGGCGGAGAGGACAAAACGGTCCCGGTTGGGCCAGGTGGGGTCTAGGGGGTTGTGCCGCATCACCTCCCGGTAGAGGAGGTAGGCCAAGGGCGCCATGGCCATGGGCATGCCGGGATGGCCGCTTTTGGCCTTTTCCACGGCGTCCATGGCCAGGAAGCGGATGGCGTTCACCGAAAGGGCCACGAGGTCCTGGGTCTGGGTCATGGTTCCCTCCAGGGTAGGCTTCCCCACGCCAAAGCGCAAGGAAGCCCGGGGCGTTGGAGCATAAAGGAGCGCTTATGGAACGCCCCACATCCCCGCGAAAAACTATACCTGGCAAGGGGCGGTTGCCTTCCCCCTTGGGGGGTGCTAAAATCCCAAGGGCGTGGGCGCCCGTAGCTCAGCAGGATAGAGCGGGGGCTTCCTAAGCCCTAGGTCGGGGGTTCGAATCCCTCCGGGCGCACCAAGCGCAGGACACAAAACTTCCGCCCTCGGAAAGGAGGGCGGAAATCTTTTTACCCCTTCCTCCTACGCCCAGTGGTTCAAGGGGCCGTGGCCCTGGCCCAAGGGAGGCGCCGTCTTAAGGGCGCGGGTGAGGTAGGCCTTGGCCTCCGCCACCGCCTCCTCTAGGGGCCTGCCCCGGGCCAGGAGGGCAGCGATGGCGGCGGAAAGGGTGCAGCCCGTGCCGTGGGTGTTCCGGGTGGCCACCCGGGGTGCGGCGTAGGCCCGCACCCCCCCCCGGGTAGCCAGGAGGTCCACCGCTTCCTCCCCCTCCAGGTGCCCCCCTTTGAGGAGGACCGCCCTGGGCCCCAAGGCCAAGAGGGCTTTGGCGGCCTCCTTCGCCTCCGCTAGGGTGGGGATGGGCTCGCCCAAGAGGGCCTCGGCCTCGAGGCGGTTCGGGGTGATGAGGTCCGCCAGGGGGAAAAGCCGTTCCTTCAGGGCCGCCACAGCCTCCTGGGCGAGAAGGGGGTCCCCCCCCTTGGCCACCATCACCGGGTCCACCACCAAGGGCCTCAGGCCAAAGCGGACCACCGCCTCCGCCACCGCCAGCACGATCTCCCCGCTCCCCAAGGCCCCGGTCTTGGCGGCGTGGACGGGGAGGTCCTCGGCCACGCTTTGGATCTGGGCGTAGACCAACTCCGGGGGGAGAAGGTGCACCCGCCGCACCCCCAGGGTGTTCTGGGCCGTGACCAGGGTGAGGGCACTCGCCCCGTAGACCCCGAAGCGGAAAAAGGTCTTGAGGTCCGCCTGCACCCCCGCCCCGCCTCCCGAGTCCGAGCCGGCGATGGTAAGGGCTACCCTCATCCTTCCTCCAAGGGCCTGCCCCGGGTTTCCACCCCCACGCCGAAGGCGAAAAGCCCCGCCAGGAGGAGAAGCCCCCCGTGGAGGGCCAGCACGCCCCCCGGCCCCAAGGCGGGAAGCAGGACCCCGGTGGCGTAGGGCGCCAGAATCCCCCCCACCCGGCCCACGGCGGCGGCCAGCCCCGCCCCGCTTCCCCGCAAGGCGGTGGGGAAAAGCTCCGGGGTATAGGCGTAAATGGCCCCCCAAGCCCCCAGGTTGAAGAAGGAGAGGAGGCTTCCGAAAAGAAGCACCTCCGCGGGAGAGGAGGACCGGGAGAGAAGGTAAGCGGCGAGGGCGGAGAAGGCCAAAAAGGCCACCAGGACCGGCCTGCGCCCCAGGCGCTCCACCAAGAAGGCAGCAGCCAAGTACCCCGGCACCTGGGCCAGGGTGATGAGGAGGACATATTCCAGGGAGCGCACCAGGGTGTACCCCTGGGCCACGAGAAGGGAAGGAAGCCAGATAAAGGCCCCGTAGTAGCCGGCGTTCAGGGCAAACCAAGCGAGGGAGAGGAAAAGGGTGCGGCGCAAGAGGGGTGGGCGGAAAAGGGCAGCGTAGGGGTATGCCCTGGGGGAGGGGACGGGGGAAGGCGGGGGCAAAGGATGGGAAAAGGCCTTTTCCCAGGCAACCACCAAGGCCTCCGCCTCCTTCAGACGCCCCTGGGCCACGAGCCAGCGGGGCGACTCGGGCAGGGAAAGCCGCAGGTAGGCGGCGTAGAGGGCGGGAAGGGCCCCCACGAGGAAGGCCGCCCGCCAACCCAGGCCCGGGACCAGGAGGTAGCCCGCCAAGGCGGCAAGGAGCCACCCCACCGCCCAAAAGGCCTCCAGGAGGACCACCATGCGACCCCGGTGGGCCCTGGGGCTAAACTCCCCCATGAGGCTCGCCGCCACGGGCAGCTCAGCCCCAAGCCCCAGCCCCGTGAGGAAGCGGAAGAAGTAGACCCACCCAAGGCCCGGGGCCAAGGCGGTAAGAAGGCTTCCCAAGCCCGCCAGGAAGAGGCTATACCCCACCACCGCCTTCCGCCCCAAGCGGTCGGCAAGCCTCCCCCCCGCGGCCGCCCCCAAGAGCATGCCCAAAAGCCCGGCACTTCCCAAAAGCCCCGCCTGGACCGGGCTTAGGCCAAACTCCCGCGACAAGGCGGGCAGGGTGAAGCTAATGAGGCCCACGTCCATGGCGTCCAAGGCCCAGCCCAGGCCCAGCAGGAAGAGCAAGCGGTAGTGGGGCCTGCCCAAGGGCAGGCGTTCCAAGCGGGAAAGCACGTCCATGGCTTTAGGCTACCGGAAGCTCCAGCCGCCCCTTGCCCCTCAGCACCGCCTCCACCAGGTTCATGGGGCAGAAGGGCCCGCACATGCTACAGGCCTTGGTGCGGCTTCCCCGCTCCTCCTTGAGCCGCCGGGCCTCCTCGGGGAAGAGGCACAGGGCGAACTGGGCCTCCCAGTCCAGGCGGTAGCGGGCCTCGGACATCCTCCGGTTGCGCTCCAGGGCCCTCGGGTTCCCCCGGGCCACGTCCGCGGCGTGGGCGGCGATCTTGAAGGCGATCACCCCCTCCTTCACGTGCTCCACCGTGGGCAGGCCCAGGTGCTCCGCCGGGGTCAGGTAGCAGAGCATGTCCGCCCCCATCCAGCCCGCCAAAGCCCCCCCGATGGCCCCGGCGAGGTGGTCGAAGCCGGCAGCGGTGTCCACGGGGAGCATGCCCAGGATGTAGAAGGGGGCATGCCCCGTGAGCTTCTTCTGGATTTGCACGTTGGTGGCCACCTCGTTCAAGGGGATGTGCCCGGGGCCCTCCACCATGGCCTGGACCCCGGCCCGCCGCGCCCGTTCCACCAGCTCCCCGATGGTCAAAAGCTCGGCGATCTGGGCCCGGTCGGTGCTGTCCGCCAGGGAGCCGGGCCTCAGGCCATCCCCCAGGGAGAGGGTCATATCGTAGGTGCGGGCGAGGTCCAAGAGGTCGTCGAAGCGGGCGTAGAGGGGGTTTTCCTCCCCCCGGTGGAGCATCCAGGCCGCCATGAGCCCCCCGCCCCGGCTCACGATGCCCGTAGTGCGGGGGCTATTCCGGTAGATCTCCAGGTTCTTCAGGGTCACCCCCACGTGCACGGTGATGTAGTCCACCCCCTCCTTCCCGTGCGCCTCGATGACCTCAAAGAGCTCGTCTGCGGACATATCGAAGAAGTTCTTGCGCTTGGCGGCGCGGAACTCCGCCTCGTAAATGGGCACGGTGCCCAAGGGGACGGTGGCCACCACGAGGATCCGCCGCCTTATCGCCTCGAGGTCCCCCCCGGTGGAGAGGTCCATGAGGGTGTCCGCCCCGTAGCGGATGGCCACCTTGGCCTTCTCCACCTCCTCCTCCACGTCCACGTAATCGAAGGAGGTGCCGAGGTTGGCGTTCACCTTTACGGAAAGCCCCTCCCCGATGCCCTTGAAGTCCTCCAGGGTGGCGTGGTTCTTGTTGCGGGGGATGACGATCCGGCCCGAGGCCACCCCTTCCCGCACGAACTCGGGGGAAACCCCCTCCTGCTCCGCCACGTAGGCCATCTCCTCGGTGATGATCCCCTTCCTCGCCGCTTCCAGTTGCGTCATCCTTCCACCCCCATGAGGGCAAGAAGCCTCCTTGCCGTCCAAGGGGCGAGGAGCACGCCGTTTCGGCCGTGCCCCACCGCCGCGTACACGCCTTCTCCCGCCTCGCCCACAAAGACCTCCCCCATGGGCCGATAGCCCCAAACCGCTCCCCTCAACCGAGCCTCGGCCAGGAGGGGAAAGCGCTCGTGGGCGTAGTCGGCAAGCCATCTAAGCCCGAAAAGATCCACCCCCGCTCCCCAGCCCTCCCTCGCCGTGGCCCCCACGTAGACCCCCCCTTCTCGGGGGAGAAGGTACCCCTCCCCGGCGAAGAGGGGGCCGGGGGGAGGAGGGCCCTGGAGGAGGAGGGCCTCCCCCCTAAGGGGCCGCACCCCTAGGCCGAAGCGGGCGGCCCAGGCCCCCACGGCGAGGACCACGTACCGGGCCTGCACCGCGCCCCCTGGGAAGGCCACCCTCCCCTCCCCCACCGCCTCCACCTCCACGGGCCAGAGGGGGACACCCCTTCGGGCCAGGAGGGCGAGGAGGGCCTCCCGCAGCGCCGCGGCGTGGACATAGCCCCCGGGAAAACGCCTGGCCCCGAGCCCCCCCCGCACCGGGTAGGGCGGGGCCTCCTCCGCCTGCCAAGCCGCCTTTTCCCCCTCCCCCAGGGCCACCACAAAGGTGCCGGAAAAACCCGCCTCTACGGAGAAACCCTCCTCCCGAAGCTCCGCCAAAAGCTCGGGGTAGTAGTGGAGGGCGTAGAGGCCCGCCTGCAAAAGCTCCCCGCTCAGCCCCTCGGGGTAGGGGGCGAGCATCCCGGCGCTTGCCCGGGTGGCGGCCCCCTCTTTGCCCGCGTCCAGGAGGACCACCTGAAGCCCCCGCTTGGCCAGCTCATAGGCCGTGAGGGCCCCGATGATCCCCGCCCCCACCACGGCCACCTCGGCCTTCACCCTGGCCTCCCCAAGGGCACCCCCTCCGTGGGGCTCGAGGGGCTCGCCGCCTCCCTGGGCCGCATGGGCCCCGCCAAATAGGCCTTCCTTCCCGCCTCCACCGCAAGCCTAAAGGCCTCGGCCATGGCCACGGGGTCTTCCGCCTCGGCGATGGCCGTGTTCACCAAGACCGCATCCAGGCCCAGCTCCATCACCTCTGCCGCGTGGGAGGGAAGGCCAAGCCCTGCATCCACCACCACCGGGGGGAGGCTTGGGCGCTCCCGGGCGAAGAGCTCCAGAAGGGCCCGGGTCTTCACCCCCCAACCCGAGCCGATGGGGGCGGCCAAGGGCATCACCGTGGCCGTACCCAAGGCGGCAAGCCGCTTGGCCAAGACCAGGTCGGGGCCCATGTAGGGCAGGACCAAAAAGCCCTCCTCCAGAAGCCTCTCCGCCGCCTTTAGCGTTTCTATGGGGTCGGGGAGGAGGTAGGTGGGGTCGGGGATGACCTCCAGCTTGACCCAGCGCTCCCCGGTGAGGAGGCGGCCTAGCCGGGCCAGGCGCATCGCTTCCTCGGCCGTCCTCGCCCCAGCGGTGTTGGGGAGAAGCCGCACCCCCTCCAGGGCCTCCAAAAGCCCCACGTGCCCCGGAGCCTTGAGCTCCACCCGCCTTACGGAAACCGTCACCACCTCCGCCCCCGCCGCCCTTATGGCCTCCCGCATCACCCCGAAGTCCTTGAACTTGCCCGAGCCCAGGATGAGGCGGCTTTTGAGCTCTACCTCGCCCACCTTCCAGGTATCCATCTAGCCCCCCTGCATCAGGGCCACCACCTCCACCACGTCGCCCTCCTTCAGGAGCCGCTCCGGCACCTCGGCCCCAGGGAAGGCCTCCTCGTTGAGGAGGACGGCAACCCTTTCCAGCTCCACGCCCAAGGCCTGGAGGACCTCCCTCAAGGTTTTCCCCTCCAGAGGCTTAGGCTCGCCGTTAAGCCACACCATAAAGCCGCTCCCGGAAAGCCTTGGCCGCGCCCTCGGGGTCCTGGGCGTCCAGGATGGCCCGCACCACCACGATGCGCCTCGCCCCCGCCTCGAGGACCCGGTCCAGGTTGGTGAGGTCAATCCCGCCGATGGCGAACCAGGGCCTCTCTCCTAGGTTCTCCGCTGCCCAGCGCACGTAGCCAAGCCCCGCCGCTTTCCGCCCCGGCTTGGTGGGCGTTTCCCACACCGGCCCCACGGAGAGGTAATCGGCCCCCTCCTCCAGGGCCCTTAGGGCCTGCTCCGGGGCGTGGGTGGAGCGGCCTATGAACCCCTGAAAGAAGCGCCGCGCCTCCATTGGGGTCAAGTCCCCCTGCCCCAGGTGCACCCCGTCCGCCCCCAGGAGGGCGGCCAGGTCCGGGCGGTCGTTGAGGAAGAAGGGGACCCCATAGCGCCTGGCCAAGGCCAGCATCCGCTCGCCCAGCTCCAGGATGGGCCTCGCCTCCCAGTCCTTGGCCCGAAGCTGCAAGACCTCCACCCCTCCCCCAAGGGCCCGCTCGGTGCGGTCCAGGGTCATCTCCATGGACCACCCTGGCCTTGGGGTCACCACCAGGTAAAGCCTTCCGCGCAACCGCTCACCCCCTTAGGCCAGCGGAAAGGCCCACGCGGCCCAAGGGAGGTTGGGTTTTGGGGGATTTAGGGTCTTCCGCATAGGCTTCCCTCCGCCGGCATTACCCGGATCAGGTTCCAAGGGTTGCTGGGAAAAACCCAGCTCTCAGCCCCTCCATTGGGGCACCCCTAGCCTGCCCTTCGACTATACCACGCCCCCCAACCCGAAAAGGGGGAAAGGCTACACTAGAAGAAACCCATGCGCCCCTACCTCGCCCTCGCCCTCCTCCTTTGGGGCCTCCACCTGGGCGTGGTGGCCGTGGCCGCCCTGGGGCTTACCCCACTCCTCCTTTGCGCCGCCGCCTTTTTGGCAGGAGCCTGCCTCGGGCTTGGCCTAAGCCGCCTGGCCCAGCACCTGCCCCTACCCCGCCTCCTCCTCCTGGCCCTCCTCCTAAACCCCTCCGCCTGGGTGGCCTTCTACCTTCTCCGGCCCGAATATGATCCCATGCACCTGGGCCTGGCCGTGGCCGTGGCGGCCTTTTTGCTCCTTCTCGCCGGGGCGTTTCTCCTCCTCCTCGCCGCCCTCCTCCCCCCTTGGCTCGCCCCCTGGCCCTTGGCCTTCTTTGGCCTCCTTTTGGCGCCCCTCTTCCAGCTCCTCGGGGACACCCTGGGCCAAGCCCTCCCCATCCCGGCCCGGTGGGGGGCCCTAGCCTTGGGCGTAGCCCTAAGCGGCCTCGGCCTCCGCCTAGCGGGAACCCCCGCAGGGACCCCTCCTCTTGCGTCCCCCTAACCCCCGTCCGTTCCCCCTCGGAGGGCTAGGGCTCGGTTCCCTATACCCTTGACTTTTACAGACTCAATGGTATATCTTCCTGGGTAACCCCCGAGGCCGGGGGAGGGAGGCAAGATGGCAGGGGTAAGGGAGATCCAGCAGGACGAAGCGGTGGAGGCGGAGATCCGCTACCTCGAGGCCATGATCGCCCGCCTCGAGGCGGGGGAGGAAGACCCCGAGGACTTCCGGGTCTTTCGGCTCAAGAACGGCATCTATGGGATCCGGGGACGCCCCGAGCACCACATGATCCGCATCAAACTCCCCGTGGGCCGCATCACCCCGGAGGGCCTAAGGGTCCTGGCGGAGGTGGCCGAGCGCTACACGGAAAATCGCCTGGCCCACGTGACCACCCGCCAGGCGGTGCAGCTCCACCACGTGCACCGCCGGGACGTGCCCAAGGTGCTCCGGGCGGTGAACGCGGTGGGCCTCACCACCCGGGAGGCCTGCGGCCACTCCATCCGGGCCATCACCTGCTGCCCCTACGCCGGGGTTTCCCCGGAGGAGCCCTTCGACGTCACCCCGTATGCGGAACGGGCCTACCGCTACTTCCTCCGCCACCCCGTGGGGCAGAACCTGCCCCGGAAGTTCAAGGTGGCCTTTGAGGGGTGCGCCACGGACCACGCCCGCACCCCCATCCACGACATCGGGGTGGTGGCGGCGGTGGAAGGGGGAAAGCGGGGCTTCCGCATCTACGTGGGCGGGGGCCTGGGAGCGGCCCCCATGAGCGCCGAGCTTCTGGAGCCCTTCACGCCCGAGGAGGAGCTCCTCCCCACCATGCTGGCCATCCTCCGCCTCTTTGACCGCTACGGGAACCGCAAGGTCCTGACCCAGGCCCGGCTCAAGTTCCTGGTGAAGAAGTGGGGCATCGCCGCCTTCCGGGAAGCGGTGCGGGAGGAAAGGCGGGCGGTGAAGCTCACGGCGAGCGGGAAGGACCTCGAGGCCTGGACCCCTCCCGAGGACGCCCCACCCCCCCGCCTCCCCACCCCCCCCAAAAAGCCCTTCTCCTTCGCCCCGGGCTTCGACGCCTGGCGGCGCACGAACCTCTTCCGGCAAAAGCAGGAGGGCTTCTACACCGTCACCGTGCGCCTCCCCTTGGGGGACATCACCCCGGAGGGCCTCCGGGCCCTGGCGGAGATCGCGGAAACCTATGCCGGGGAGATTAGGAGCGCCATCAGCCAGAACCTCCTCCTCCGCTTCGTCCCGGAGGAGGCTCTCGGGGGGCTTTACGAGGCCCTTCTCCAGGCGGGCCTTGCCCACGCCGAGGCCCACACCCTCCTGGACATCACCCGCTGCCCCGGGGCCGACACCTGCAACCTGGCCATCACCCGCTCTCGAGGCCTGGCCCAAGCCCTAGGGGAAAGGCTGGAGGCCTTGCCCCTGGCCCGGGACCCGGGGGTGAAAGCCATCAGCATCAAGATCTCCGGCTGCCCCAACTCCTGCGGCCAGCACCACATCGCCGACCTCGGTTTTTACGGCTCCAGCCGCAAGGTGGACGACCGCGAGGTGCCCCACTACGTCCTCCTCCTGGGCGGGCGCACCCGGGAGGGAGAAGCCCGCTTCGGCCAGGTGGTGGGCCGCATCCCCGCCCGCCGGGTTCCCGAGGCGGTGGAGCGGATCCTAAATCGCTACGAGGCGGAGCGGCAAAACGGGGAAAGCTTCCAGGCCTACCTGGACCGCGTGGGGGCGGCCTCCTTTAAGGCCCTCCTCCAGGACCTCCAGGAGGTCCCGCCCTACGCAGAGGCCCCGGAGTTCTACCAGGACCTGGGGGCGGAAGGGGAGGCCTTTAGCGTGCTGCTTGGGCGCGGGGAGTGCGCCGTCTAGGGGGTGGCCATGCGTATCGCCTACGCCGGCCTAAGGCGGCGCGAGGAGTTCAAAGCCTTGGCGGAAAAGCTGGGCTTCACTCCCCTCCTCCTCCCCGCCCAGAGCACGGAAAAGGTACCCGTGCCCGAGTACCAGGACCACCTCCGGGAACTGGCGCAAGGGGTGGACCTCTTCCTCGCCACCACCGGGGTGGGGGTGCGGGACCTCCTGGAGGGAGGTAGGGCCCTGGGCCTGGGCCTCGAGGCCGCCCTAGCCCAAGCCCACCGCCTGGCCCGGGGCGCCAAGGCGGCCCGGGTCCTGCGGGAGGAGGGGTTGCCCCCTCAGGCCACGGGGGACGGCACGAGCCCAAGCCTCATCCCCCTCCTCCCCCCGGGCCCCGGCAAGGCGGCGCTCCAGCTTTACGGCAAGCCCCTCCCCCTCTTGGAAGGGGCCTTGGTGCAACGGGGGTACAGGGTTCTCCCCCTCATGCCCTACCGCCATCTGCCCAACCCCCAGGGCATCCGGGCCCTGGAGGCGGCGATCCAAGAGGGAGCCGTGGAGGCGGTGGCCTTCGTGGCTGCCCTTCAGGTGGAGTTCCTCTTCGAAGGGGCAGCGGACCCCGAGGCGCTAAGGGAAACCCTCAACGCCCGGGTAAAGGCGGTGGCCGTGGGCCGCGTCACCGCGGACGCCCTAAGGGAGTGGGGGGTGAAGCCCTTCTATGTGGACGAAACCGAGCGCTTGGGCAGCATGCTCCAGGGCTTCAAGAAGGCCCTTTTCCAGGAGGCGGTATGACCTATTTCCCCTTGATGCTAGACCTCAGGGACCGCCCCGTCCTCCTCCTGGCGGGAGGGCCCGAAACCGGGGCCAAGCTCCAGGCCCTCCTCCAGGCCGGGGCCCGGGTCACGGTCCTGGCGGAGGAGGACGATTGGGGCCTCTCGACCCTGGAACGGGAAGGGAGGATCCGCTGGCTCCGGCGGGGCTACCGGGAAGGGGACCTACAGGGCTACTTCCTGGTGGTAAGCCACCCCAAGGACAAGGCCATCCATCCCCGGGTCAAGGCGGAGGCGGAGCGGCGGCAGGTTTTCCTCGTGGCCGTGGACGATCCGGAAAACGCCAGCGCCATCCTCCCCGCCGTCCTCCGCCGCGGGGAGCTCCTCGTGGCCCTTTCCACCTCAGGGGCCGCACCCGCTTTGGCCGTGCGCCTCAAGGAACGGCTGGCCCAACTGTTTCCCGAGGCCTATGGGGAGCTTGTGGCCTTCCTCCGCACCCTCCGGCCCAAAATCGCCCAAATCCCGAGCTTTGAGGAACGGAAACAGCTCTGGTACCGCATCGTGGACCAGGCCCTGGAAGCGTTGGACCTAGACCCTAAGGAAGGTTTAACTCAGGCCATAGCCCAGGCCGAGAAGGCCCTAGCCGAGGAGGTGACGGCATGGACAAGGTGAAGGCGGCCCAGACCCTGGTGAAGGAAGCCCTGACCCAAAGCAATAGCCCCTGCTTCACCTGCAGCTTCCAGGCGGAGGACGTGGTGGTGCTCCACCTTCTCCTGGAGGCCAAGCCCGATATCCCTGTCCTTTTCCTAGACACCGGTTACCACTTCCCCGAGGTCTACGCCTACCGGGACGAGCTGCAAAGGCGGTTGGGCTTCAGCCTGGTAAACCTCACCCCCGCCCTCTCCCGGGCGGCGCAGGAAGCCCGCTACGGGCGGCTTTACGAAACCGATCCCCACCGCTGCTGCCAGATCCGCAAGGTGGAGCCCCTGTTCCAGGCCCTGGAAGGGTACGATACCTGGTTCACCGGGCTTAGGCGGGAGCAGTCCCCCACCCGGGCCCACCTCCAGCCCCTGGAGGAAGCCCTCCTCCCCTCAGGACACCGATTGAGGAAGGTGAGCCCCCTCTACGACTGGACGCTCAAGGAGGTCTTCGCCTACCTGGCGGTCCAGGACCTCCCCTACCTGCCCCTTTACGACCAGGGCTACCTCTCCATCGGCTGCGCCCCCTGCACCGCAAAGCCCTTGGACCCCACGGACCCCCGCTCGGGGCGCTGGGCGGGCAAGGGGAAGCTGGAGTGCGGCATCCACCTCCACGGGAAGGAGGGGTAGCATGGCCTTTCTCCTAGGCTTCCTCATCGCCTTCGCCATCGGGGTCACGGGGGTGGGCGCGGGAACCGTCACCGCCCCCCTCCTCATCCTGGCCCTGGGGCTTCCCCCGGAGGCGGCGGTGGGCACGGCGCTCCTCTTTGGCTTCCTGGTCAAGGTTCCGGCGGGGGCGGTCTACCTTGCCCGCCGCCAGGTGGCCCCCAAGGCGCTCGGGCGCCTCCTCCTGGGGGGCGTGCCGGGGGTGCTCCTGGGGAGCCTCCTCCTCACGGGGCTCAAGGGGGCCAAGGACCTCGTCCTCCTCTTGGTGGGCTTCACCGTGGTGGTCTCCGCGGCCCTAGGGATCTGGCGGAGCCTCCGCAGGCATGTCCTGGGGCAGGAAAGGCCCGGGCTCCTTCCCCCCGCCGCCTTTGGGATTGGCCTCGAGGTGGGCTTCTCCTCCGCCGGGGCGGGGGCCTTGGGAACCCTTCTCCTTCTCTACGCCACCCGGCTTTCCCCCCAGCAGGTGGTGGGCACGGACCTCCTCTTCGGCTTGGTCCTCGCCCTCTTAGGGAGCGGGGTGCACCTCCTCTTCGGCCAGGTGGACCTTGGCCTCCTCCTGGCCCTGGCCGCCGGGGGCGTCCTGGGCGCCACCTTGGGGGCCCTCTCCGCCACCCGCTTGCCCAAGGAGCCCCTGAGGCTTGCCCTCCTCCTCTGGCTCCTCTTCATCGGGGGGCAACTCATCTACCAGGGGGTGGTCCATGGCTAAGGTCTACCTGGTGGGGGCAGGCCCGGGCGACCCCGAGCTCCTCACCCTGAAGGCCTACCGCCTCCTGCAAAAGGCTCCCGTGGTCCTCCACGACCGCCTGGTGGATGGGCGCATCCTGGACCTCATCCCGGGGAAGAAGGTCTACGTGGGCAAGGAGGAGGGAGAAAGCGGAAAGCAGGAGGCCATCCACCGCCTCCTCCTCGCCTACGCCCGCCGCTACCCCTTCGTGGTGCGGCTCAAGGGCGGGGACCCCATGGTCTTTGGCCGGGGCGGGGAGGAGGCGCTTTTCCTCCTCAAGCACGGCATCCCCGTGGAGGTGGTGCCAGGGGTGAGCAGCGTGCTCAGCGCGGGCCTCCCCCTCACCCACCGGGGCCTAGCCCACGGCTTCGCTGCGGTTTCAGCGGTTCTTGAGGGGGGCGGCTACCCCGACCTCACCCCCTTCGCCCAAGCCCCCACCCTGGTGGTGCTCATGGGGGTGAGGCGGCGGGTCTGGATCGCCCAAGAACTCCTCCGCCTGGGCCGAGACCCTTTGGAGCCCACCCTCTTCGTGGAGCAGGCCACCACGCCCAAGGAACGCCGCATCCCGGCCCGGCTTGGGGAGGTGGCCCAGGGGAAGGTGTCGGTGAAGGCCCCGGCCCTTTGGATTTTGGGCGAGGCGGTGCGGGTCCTCGAGGCCCCCGAACCCCTCGCGCTAAGGAGGTAGCCCGTGGTGGAAACCCTTCCTACCCTAGAGATCGGCGAGGACGAGCGCTTGGACCTGGAGAACCTGGCCACGGGGGCCTTCGCCCCCGTCCGGGGCTTCATGACCCGGGAGGAGGCCCTGAGCGTGGCCGAAACCCTACGCCTGCCCACGGGGGAGGTCTGGACCCTCCCCATTCTCCTGCAGACGACCGAGAGGCCCCGGGTGGGCCCGGGGGACACCCTGGCCCTCCTTCACCAAGGGGAGCGGGTGGCCCTCCTGCACGTGACGGACGCCTACGCCCTGGACCTTAAGCGCCTGGCCAAGGCGGTCTTCGGCACGGAGAGCGAAGCCCATCCCGGGGTGGCCCGGCTCTACGCCAAGGGGCCTTACGCCCTTGGGGGCAGGGTGGAGGTGCTCAAACCCCGGGCCCGCAGCCCCCTGGAGAAGACCCCGGAGGAGGCGCGGGCCCACTTCCTGGAGCGGGGCTGGCGCACGGTGGTGGCCTTCCAAACCCGCAACGCCCCCCACCGGGCCCACGAGTACCTCATCCGGCTGGGCTTGGAGCTGGGGGACGGGGTCCTGGCCCACCCCATCCTGGGGGCCAAGAAGGCGGACGATTTCCCCACGGAGGTGATCCTCCGGGCCTACGAGGCCCTCCTCCAGGGGTTCCTCCCCCAGGACCGGGTGGCCCTCTTTGGCCTCGCCACCCCCATGCGCTACGCCGGGCCCAAGGAGGCGGTCTTCCACGCCCTGGTGCGGAAGAACTTCGGGGCCACCCACTTCCTGGTGGGCCGGGACCACGCCGGGGTGGGGGACTTTTACGACCCCTATGCCGCCCACCGCATCTTCGACCGGCTTCCCCCCTTAGGGATAGAGATCCTCCGGGTGGGGGCCGTCTTCCACTGCCCCCTGTGCGGCGGCATCGCCTCGGAAAGGACCTGCCCGGAAGCCCACCGGGAACGGCGGCTTTCCATCAGCATGACCAAGGTGCGCGCCCTCCTCCGGGAAGGGAAGACCCCGCCCCCCGAGCTGGTGCGGCCCGAGCTCCTCCCTATCCTGCGGCAGGGGGTGTAGCGAGGGCCCTTTGCACCCGGGGCAGGACCTCGCCCCCTAAAAGCTCGATGGCCCGCAGAACCTTGGCGTGGGGCAGGGTACCCACGGTGAGCTGGAGGACAAGCCTTTCGGGGCGGAAGAGCTCGTACCAGTAAAGGGCCTTCTCCGCCACCCGAAGGGGGTCGCCGATGAAGTCGGCCCCCTCGAGGCCCCGGGACCAGGCGAAATACTCCTGGGTCAGAGGCTGCCACCCCCGCTCCCGCCCGATCCTGTTCATCACCGCCAAGAAGGCGGGGGCGGCGAGGCGGAAGGCTTCCCCATCCTCCTCGGCCACAAAGCCGTGGGCGGCCAGGGTGAGCCTGGGGGTGTGGCCGTGCTCCTGGGCGGTCTTCCGGTAAAGCGCCACGAAGGGCAGGAAGCGCTTGGGACTCCCAGCGATGACGGCGAGGACCAAGGGAAGCCCAAGCCGCCCGGCGCGCACCGCGGACTCAGGGCTGCCGCCGGCCGCCACGAAGAGGGGCAAGGGGTTCTGCTTGGGCCTCGGGTACACCCCCAGGCCGGGGATGGGCTGGGTGAACCGCCCCCCAGGCCAGTAGACCCTCTCCGCTTCCCGGATTTTCAGGAGAAGGGCGAGCTTTTCCTCAAACAAGGCCTCGTAATCCCGCAGATCATAGCCAAAAAGCGGGAACGACTCCACAAAGGAGCCCCGCCCCACCCAAAGCTCCGCCCGCCCCCCGGAAAGAAGGTCCAGGGTGGCGAACTGCTGGAAGACCCGGACGGGATCGTCCGAGGAAAGGACCACCACGGCGCTCGCCAGCCGGATCCTCCGGGTATGGGCGGCGATGGCGGAAAGGACCACCGCCGGGGCCGACACCGCATAGTCTTCCCGGTGGTGCTCCCCCACGGCGAAGAGGGCGAGGCCCGTTTCCTCGGCCAGCTCCGCCTCCTCTAAAAGGCGCCTTAGCCGTTCCTCCGCCGTGGGGGGGCGGCCCAGCTCGGGGTCCAGGGTCCGGTCGCCAAAGGTGTACAGGCCTAGCTCCATACTCCAAGGGTATGGGGCCACTTTATTTTTAAAAGTGCTTGCCCCCACCCTCCGCCCAGGCCAGAAGCCGCTCCGCCCCCCCTATCCGGGCGGGAAGGTAGAGGTGGACGAAGCTCGCCAGCACCCTCCCGTCGGTGTACCCCTCCACCTCCTCCCCCCCCACCCGGCGCCAGGCGGGGCTTGGGGAGGGAGGAAGCCGGGCGTAGTGGAACTCGTGCCCCTTGAAGGCTTCCCCCGCCCGGGCCACGGGGCTATCCCGCAGGGCCTCCACCTCCCGGTAGCCCAGAACGGGTCTTTCGGCCATGGTGGCCTCCCCGGGCACCCGGCCCACCATGGGGTAGAAGCGCTCCCCCACCCAAAGGCCTTGGGAGAGGTACATATACCCCCCGCACTCGGCCACCACGGGCCCGGGGAAGCGGCGGATGGCCTCCCTGAGGGCCCGGTTTTCCGAAAGCCTCTCGGCGAAGAGCTCGGGGTAGCCGCCCCCGAGGAGGAGGGCCTCCGCCTCGGGCAGGGCCTCGTCCTCCAGGGGGCTAAAGGGGAGGAGCTCGGCCCCCAAGGCCTCGAGGAGCTCCAGGGCCTCGGGGTAGTAGAAGCGGAAAGCCTTGTCCCAGGCGTAGGCCACCCGGGCTCGAGGCGGGCGCCTTTCGGGCAGGAAAGGCGGTGCCTCGGGAAGGGGCGGGGCAGAGGCCGCCAGGCGGAGGACCGCCTCCAGGTCCACCCGGAAGGCCCGCCCCAGGGCCACCAAGGGGAGCTCCACCTCCCCCGCCAGGACGAGGCCCAGGTGGCGCTCGGGCAGGGCGAGGGCGGGGTCCTGGGGCAGCCAGCCCAGAAGGGGCAGGCCCAAGGGCGCCAAGGCCTCCTCCAAAAGGGCCGCATGGCGCGCCGAGCCCACCCGGTTGGCGAAGACCCCCACGAGGCGAAGCCCGGGGTCATGGTCGCGGAAGCCCCGCACCAAGGCGGCGATGGAGCCGGCCATGCCCTTGGCGTCCACCACCAGGGCCACGGGCGCCCTCAGGAGCTTGGCCACCTGGGCCGTGGAGCCCACCCTCCCCAAGGGGTCCTTGCCGTCGAAAAGGCCCATGACCCCCTCCACCAGGGCGAAGTCCGCCCCCCTCGCCCCGTGGCGGAAGAGGGCGAGGAGGCCCGCCTCGTCCAGGAAGAAGCCGTCCAGGTTGTAGGGCCTGCGGCCACAGGCGGCCTCCAGGTGGGTGGGGTCGATGTAGTCGGGCCCCACCTTGAAGGGCTGGACCCGAAGGCCCCGCTCCCTAAGGGCCAGGGCCAGGGCGAGGCTCACGGTGGTCTTCCCCGTCCCGGAGTGGGGTGCCGCCAAGACCAGGCGCATCAGTGCTCGATCCCCCTTTGGGCCGGCACGCCCGCGTCGAAGGCGTGCTTGAGCTTGCGCATCTCCGTGACCGTATCCGCTAAGGCCAAAAGGGCCTCCGGCGCCCCCCTCCCCGTGACCACCACGTGCACGTGGGCGGGGCGGGCCTGGAGGGCCCCCAAGAACTCCTCCAAGGAGATCCAGCCGTAGCGCAGGGGATAGGTGGCCTCGTCCAGGATCACCAGGTCGTAGGCCCCGGAGAGGAGGGCTTCCTTGGCCCTCTCCCAGCCCTCCTGGGCCAGGCGGGCGGAGGCGGCAAGGTCTTGGCTCTTCCAGGTGAAGCCGTCCCCTAGGCCCTCGATGGGGATGCCGAGGAGGGCAAGGGCCCTATGCTCCCCGAAGCGGGCGGTGGCGTGCTTGAGGAACTGGAAGACCCGCACCCGCAGGCCCCGGCCGTGGGCCCGCAGGGCCAGGCCGAAGGCGGCGGTGCTTTTCCCCTTGCCATCCCCGGTGTAAACGATGAGAAGCCCCCGCCGCTCCCCCTGGGGCCTGGCGTAGGGCTTTAGACGCCGAGGCTCTTCCATAGGGCATAGCCTAGCAGGGAAGAGAGCTCCGCCAAGGCGATCATGGCCCCCAGGATGTCCCCGTTTACCCCCCCGAGCCGGGCCAGGGCGAGCCGCGCCACGAGGAAGGCGGCGAGGAGGGCGGAAAGGGCGGGCAGAGGGAAGAGGAGGGGAAAGGGGAGGGCCAAGAGGAGGGCAAGCCCCCAGGGCCCCCCCCGTATGGCGGCCGCCATCCCCGGGCCCAACAGGGGGTAGCGGTGGAGGAAGGGCAGGCAGGCGAAGCGGGCGAAGCCCGGGAAGAGGAGGAGGAAAAGGGGGTCTTGCCCCGCCCCCAGGGCCTGCCAGAGGAGGAGGAGGTAAAGCCCCCCCACCCCGAAGGCGAAGGGCCCCAGGTGGGGGTCCTTGAGGATGCGAAGCCTCTCCTCCCGGGGGCGGTGGCCCAAAAGGGCGTCGGCGGCGTCCAGAAGGCCATCCAGGTGGAGAAACCCCGTGAGGCCGAGGAGGGAGGCCGCCTGGAGGGCCGCCAAAAGCCCCGGGGGCAAGGGAAGGAGGGCGAGGAGGGCGAGGGAAGCCCCCAGGGCGTAGCCCACCAGGGGGAAGAAGGCCACCCCGCGGCGGAAGTCCTCCGCCTGGAGCGGCACGGGCACGGGGAGGACGGAAAGGAGGGAGAAGGCGGCGAGAAGCGCCCGCAACACCTACAGGCCCCGGGAAACCCCCGCCTCGGCGAAGGTGGCCATGTGCAGGATGCGGGCCGCAGCCCGGAGGAGGGGCATGGCGAGGACCGCCCCCGTCCCCTCCCCCAGGGCCAGGTCCAGGTTCAAGAGGGGCCTCAAGCCCAGGGCCTCGAGGAGGTGGCGGTGGCCGGGCTCCCGGGAGAGGTGGCCGGCGAAGAGGTGGTCCCGGAGCCCGGGCTCCAGGCGGTAGGCCAAAAAGGCCCCAGCGGTCACGGGGAAGCCGTCCAGGACCAGGGGCACCCCCTGGGCGTAGCCCTCCAGGTACACCCCGGCGATGGCGAGGAGCTCGAGGCCCCCAAGCTCCGCCGCCACCGCCAAGGGGTCCATCCCGGGGCGAAGGCGGGCGAGGGCCCTCGCCACCGCCTCCCGCTTGCGCCTTAGCCCCGCCTCCCCCACCCCCGTCCCCCGACCCACCACCTCCTCAGGGGCAAGGCCCAAGAGCCCAGCGGTGAGGGCGGCGGCGGCTGTGGTGTTCCCGATGCCCATATCCCCGGCGGCGAGGAGGGTGGCCCCCTCCGCCAGGGCCCGCCGCGCCGCCTCCCGCCCCGCCAGGAGGGCCCTTTCCGCCTCCTCCCGGGTGAGGGCGGGCTCCGCCGCCAAGTTACGGGTCCCCTCCCGCACCTTGCGCTTGAGGAGCCGGGGGTGGTCGGGAAGCTCCCCCTTGACCCCCACGTCCAGCACGTACACCTCGCAGTCCGCCGCCAGGGCCAACTGGTTGATGGCCGCCCCGCCCCGGAGGAAGTTCAGGACCATCTGCCGGGTGACCTCCTGGGGGTAGGCGGAAACCCCTTCCGCCACCACCCCGTGGTCGGCGGCGGCCACCACCACCGCCCCCCGGCCAAGCTCCGGCTTCACCCGGCCCTGGATAGCGGCCAGGCGCACCGCCACCTCCTCCAGGTACCCCAGGGAACGGGGCGGCTTGGTGAGCTCCTCCATACGCTTTTGGGCCTCCTCCAAAATACCCCGATCCATGGCCCTTACTATACACTCTTCCCGTGGAGCTCTGGCTCGTGCGCCACGGGGAAACCCTCTGGAACCGGGAGGGGAGGCTCTTGGGCTGGACCGACCTCTCCCTCACGCCCTTGGGGAGGAAGCAGGCGAGGGCCCTCAGGGGCCTCCTCCCGCCCCTGCCCGCCTTTAGCTCGGACCTCAAGCGGGCCCTGGAAACGGCGGCCCTGGCGGGTTTCGCCCCCATTCCTAGCCCCGCCCTGCGGGAGATCCACTTCGGGGCGTTGGAGGGGGCTTTCTGGGAGGAACTGGAGGCGGTCCACAAGGAGGCCCTCCTCCGCTTCCAAGGGTTTGCGCCCCCAGAGGGGGAGCGCCTCGAGGCCTTTCAAGAAAGGGTCTTCCGCTTCCTGGAAGGGCTAAAGGGGTCAGCCCTCCTCTTCACCCACGGGGGGGTGGTGCGGGCGGTGCTCCGGGCCCTGGGGGAAGACAGCCTCGTGCCCTTGGGAAGCGCCGTGGTGGTGGATTGGCCCCAAAGGGTCCTGGGGAAGGTCTTGACACCAACCATTGACGGGGAACCTCCGCCGAAGTAAAACAGGGGCAAGCCCCTTAGCGGGGCCCGTGCGGCTAGGGCGCCCCAAGGCCCGGATGTCTTGGGGCATAAAAGGGGGAAGACCGGTGAAAGTCCGGCGCTGTGCCGCAACGGTAACCGGCCCATACCTAAGGCCCCTCCTCATTGGCCGGAAGCCCGAACACCCGCCCTAGCCCGCGCCTCACCTGCCCCCGAGCAGGGGCGAAAGGAGGCAAGGATGAGAAGAGAACCTGGTCCTCGGCTTAGGCCTGTAGCTTCCCGTACACATAGAGGGACCCCATGACGGGCCTGGATCTTTTGGCCGTGGCCCTAGGGATGCGCCACGGCGTGGACCCCGACCACCTGGCTGCAGTGGACGGGCTTTCCCGGGTGCGCCCCTCCCCCTATAACGGCGTCCTCTTCGCCCTGGGGCACGGTGGGGTGGTCACCCTGCTGGCCTTCCCCGCCGCCGCCCTCCTGGAACGGGTGGACCTGGAGGCCCTCCACCTCCCCCCCCTGCTCCTTCTCCTGGTGGGAGGGCTTAACCTGTACCGCCTCCTCAGACCCGAGGAAAGGGCGCCTGCCCGCCTTCCCCTCCTCCACCCCCTCCTCCTCGGCCTTCTCTTCGGCTTGGGGTTTGAAACAGCTAGCCAGCTCTCCGCCCTGGCCCTTTCTGCGGAACTTTCCCCCTTGCGCCTGGGACTCCTCTTCACCCTGGGGATGCTCCTGGTGGACGGGGTGGACGGGTTCCTGGCAAGCCGCCTGCAGAACCTAGCCCACGACTCGGAGCGGGCCAGGCGGGCGAGCCGCTTCCTGGGCTGGACAGTGGTGGCGGTGGCCTTCCTCCTGGCCGCGGCTGAACTCTTGGCCCTGGACCTCGAGGCCCTCGCCCTCCCCTTGGGCCTGGGCCTCTTTGGGCTTTTAGTCTCCTTGAGGCTTTACGCCCTGCGCCCGGCATGAGCCACCCCTACCCCCCGCCCCGCGACAAGAAGGGAAGCCGCATCGGCTTCACCACGGGGGCTAACGCCGCTGCCGCGGCCAAGGCCGCGGCCCTGGCTCTCCTGGGGGAGGCCCCGGAGGTGGTGGACATCTGGCTTCCCGCAGGCTGGCGGCAGCCCTTCCAGGTCTTCCGCCTGGAGCGGAAGGGGGATGGGGTTTTGGTGGGGATGATCAAGGACGCCGGGGACGACCCCGACGTGACCCACGGGACGGAGATCCAGGCCTACGTGCGCTTCGCCAGCGCAGACCAAATAGAGGGGGGCGAAGGGGTGGGGGTGGTGACCAAGCCCGGGCTCGGGGTGCCCGTGGGGGAGCCCGCCATCAACCCCGTGCCCCGGCGGATGATCTGGGAGGCGGTGCGGGAGGCGACGGACCGCCCCTTGGCCATCGCCATCGCCATCCCTGGAGGGGAGGAGCTGGCCAAAAAAACCCTCAACCCTAGGCTTGGGATCCTGGGGGGCCTCTCCGTGCTTGGCACCACGGGGGTGGTAAAGCCCTACTCCACCAGCGCCTTCCGCATGAGCGTGGTCCAGGCGGTGGGGGTGGCGCGGGCCAATGGCCTTTTGGAGATCGCCGCCACCACCGGGGGAAAAAGCGAGCGCTTCGCCCAAAGGCTCCTTCCCCACCTTCCCGAGATGGCCTTCATAGAGATGGGGGATTTCGTGGGGGATGTGCTCAGGGCGGCGCGGAAGGTGGGGATAGAAGTGGTGCGGATCGTGGGGATGATCGGAAAAGTATCCAAGATGGCCGACGGCAAGACTATGACCCACGCCGCGGGCGGCGAGGTGAACCTACCCATGCTCCTGGGCCTCCTCAAGGAAGCGGGGGCAAGCCCTCGGGCCCTTAAGGAGGCGGAAGGGGCCGCCACCGCCCGCCGCTTCCTGGAGCTCGCCCTGGAGGAAGGGCTTGACCGCTTCTTCCTGAACCTGGTGCGCCTAGCGCAGGAGAAGCTCCAGGCCTATATTGGCCCGCGCCCCTTCGTGAGCGTGGCCCTGACGGACTTCGACGAGGGGCGGTGCCTCGCCGCTTGGCCGGACCGGGAGGTGTACCGTGGATGACCTGATCAAGGCCCAAAGGAACCCAGCCCACCAGATGACGGAAAAGGGCAGGGCCATAGAAGAGGAAAGCTTCAGCATGGTGGACGAGGAAGCCGGGCTCCACGGCTTCTCCGAGCTGGAGTGGCCCATCGTCCGCCGCATGATCCACGCCACCGCCGACTTCGAGTACAAGGAGCTCACCCGCTTTAGCCCAGGGGCGGTGGAAGCGGGGCTCAAGGCCCTCATGGCCGGGGCGCGGATCCTGGTGGACGCCCGCATGATCGCCTGCGGCCTCAACCCTGAGCGCCTCCGCCTTTTCGGCAACGAGGTGGTGGAGCTCCTCTCCCACCCCGAGGTGGTGGAAAGGGCCAAGGCCACCGGAGGCACCCGGGCCGAGGCGGCGGTGCGGTACGCGGAGGAAAGGGGCCTTCTGGAAGGGGCCATCGTGGGGGTGGGCAACGCCCCCACCTTCCTCCTGGCCCTGGTGGAGGCGGTCCGGCGGGGGGCGCGGCCCGCCCTGGTGCTGGGAATGCCCGTGGGGTTCGTGAACGTCCTCGAGGCCAAGCGGGCCCTCATGGAAGCCCCCGTACCCTGGATCGTCACCGAGGGGCGCAAGGGGGGCTCCACCTTGGTGGTGGCGGCGCTCCACGCCCTGTTGCGTCTCGCCGCCGATGGAGGCGTGGACACCTCCAAGGCCTACCGGGGGGGTTAGCCGTGGTCTACCTCATCGGCCTAGGTGCCCGTGGCCGGGAAGGGATGAGCCTCCTGGCCCTGCGGCGGGTGGAGGAAGCGGAAGTCCTCGTCGGGGGGGCGCGGCACCTGGCCCACTTCCCCGAACACCCGGGGGAGAAGCTCCCGCTGAAGGGCCCCCTGGAGCCCCTCCTCCGGGAGGCGGAAGCGCGGGTGCGGGCGGGGAAGAGGGTGGCCTTCCTGGCCTCGGGGGACCCCCTCTTCCACGGCATCGGCAAGAGGGTCCTGGAGCGGTTCCCCGAGGCGGAGATCCACCCCGCCCCCACCGCCTTCCAGGAGGCCTTCGCCCGGCTCCGCCTCCCCTGGGACGAGGCCCGCTTCTTCTCCCTCCACGCCAGGCCCCTTGGGGGGGTGCTCCTGGAGGTTTCCCTCTCCCCCCTTTCCGTGATCTACACCGACCCCGAGAACACCCCCGCCCGGATCGCGGAGGCCCTCCTGGCCATGGGGGTCGGGCCCTTCCGGGCCCACGTGGCGGAAAGGCTCGGGGAGGAGGACGAGCGGGTACGGAGCTTCCCGAGCCTCGAGGCCGTGGTCCAAGAGCGCTTCCTGGACCCCAACGTCCTTATCCTGGAGGCCCAGGGCCCCCTCCCTCCCCGCCTGGGCTTCTTCCCCGACGAGGCCTTTGAGCAGCGGGTGCCCAAGCGGGGCCTCATCACCAAACGGGAGGTGCGGCTTTTGGCCTTGGGCCTCCTCGCCCTTCCCCCGGACGGGATCCTCTGGGACATCGGGGCCGGCACGGGAAGCGTGGGGATCGAGGCGGCGCGGCTCGCCCCTTGGGGCCAGGTCTACGCCGTGGAGAAAAACCCCGAGTCCTGGCCCCACATCGAGGAAAACGCCCGCCGCTTCGGCGCCCACAACCTCGTCCTGGTCCGGGGGGAGGCCCCCGAGGCCCTAAGGGGCCTTCCCGCCCCCCATGCCGTCTTCGTGGGGGGAAGCGGCGGGGAGATGCGGGGGATCCTGGAGGAAAGCCTAAGGGCCTTGCGGCCTGGGGGGAGGTTGGTGGTGGCGGCCATCACCCTGGAAAACCTCTTGGAAGCCCACGCCTTTTTCCGGGAAAGGGGGCTTGGGGTGGAGGGGGTGCAGGTGCAGGCGAGCCGGGTGGTGCCCCTGGGGCCCTACCGCCGCCTGGAGGCGCAAAACCCCACCCTTCTCCTCGCCGCCACCAAGGAGGGCGCATGAGGCTCTACCTCCTGGGCGTGGGCCCCGGGGACCCCGAGCTCATCACCCTGCGGGCCCTCCGCCTCATCCAGCGCCTCCCCGTCCTCTTCTACCCCCAGGAGGAGGGGCGGGAGCCCCTGGCCCTGCGGATAGCCCGGCCCCACATCCCCCCCGGCAAGCCCCTCGTCCCCCTCCCCCTCTTCACAGGGCACGACCCCAAGGCCCGGGAGGCGGCGCGGCGGGAGGCGGCGAGGACCATCCTCGAGGCCCTGGCCCGCCACGGGGAGGGGGGCTACCTGGTCCTGGGGGACAGCCTCCTCTACGCCTCCCCCCTGAACCTCCTCCCCTACCTGGAAGGCATCGCGGTGGAGGCCGTCCCCGGCATCAGCGCCCACCAGTTGGCCGCCGCCCGGGTCCTCCGGCCCATCGCCCTGGGGGAGGGAGGGTTCGCCGCGGTTACGGGGCTCAAGGGGGTAGACCCGGAGGGGCTTGCCCGCTTCCAGAGCGTCTTCGTCTACAAGGCCAAGGACCTCGCCGCCCTGCGGCGGGCCTTCCCCGGACGGAGGGGCTTTGCCTTCCTGCGGCTCGGCCTGGAAGGGGAAAAGGTCCTTCCCCTGGAGGAGGCGGAAGGGGTGAGCCGGGACTACTGGACCCTGGTGGGGCTTTGGGAGGTTCAGGAGGAAGAATGGAAAGGGTAGTCCACGTGGTGGGCGGGGGGCCGGGGGACCCCGAGCTCCTCACGGTGAAGGGGGCGAGGCTCCTGAAGGAAGCCCGCTTCGTCCTCTACACGGGTAGCCTCTTCCCCGAGGAGGCCCTCAAGGCCCTGGCCCCCCAGGCGCGGCTCGCCGACTCCAAGGGCATGGTCCTGGAGGAGATCGTAGCCCTCCTGGGGGAGGAGGCGGGAAAGGGGAAAGCGGTGCGGCTCCACTCGGGGGACCCCGGGCTCTACGGGACCCTCCTGGAGGAGAAGGAGGCTCTCGAGGCCCTGGGGGTGCGGGTGGAGGTGGTGCCTGGGGTCACCGCCGCCTTCGCCCTGGCGGCCCGGGCAGGCCTTACCCTCACCGCCCCGGAGGTAGCCCAGGCGGTGGCCTTCACCCGGCTTGGGGTGCGGACCCCTGTCCCCGAGGGCCAAGACCCCAAAAGCCTGGCGGCCAAGGGCCTCACCCTGGCCATCTACCTCTCGGGCATGCACCCGAGGCGGCTCTCCCGGGAGCTTTTGGAGGCGGGCCTGGCCCCGGACACCCCCGTGCTCTTCGGGCACAGGGTGGGGCAGGCGGGGGAGGAGGTGGGGCTCACGGACCTCCTGGGCCTCGCTCGCCTCCCCGCCCGGGACACCACCGTCTTCCTGGTGGGGGAGGCCTTGCGGGCAAGGGGGGTGCGGAGCCGGCTCTACGACCCGGACTTCCGGCACCGCTACAGGAGGTGAAGATGGGAGAACTCTATCTGGTGGGCGTGGGCCCCGGCGACCTTCCGGGCCTCACCCTAGGGGCCAAGGAGGCGTTGCAAGGGGCAGAGGTGGTGATCGGCTACAGCACCTACATCAAGCTCCTGGAGGAAATGGGGCTTTTGGAGGGCAAGGAGGTGGTGCGCAAGGGCATGACGGAGGAGCTAGACCGAGCGGAAGAGGCCCTGGAGCGGGCCCTTTCCGGCAAGCGGGTGGCCCTGGTCTCGGGGGGAGACCCCGGGATTTACGGCATGGCCGCCCCCGTGCTAGAGCTCATGGAGGAGAGGGGGTTCCACCGGGTGGACGGGGGGGTGGGCTTGCCAGGCCACTTCGCCTGGAAGGAGCAGGAGCTCCTCCTCAAGGTGATCCCTGGGGTCACCGCGGCCAACGCCGTGGCGAGCCTCCTCGGAAGCCCCCTGGCCCACGATACCTGCCTTATCAGCCTCTCCGACCTCCTCACCCCCTGGCCCCTCATCGAAAGGCGCCTCCACGCCGCAGGACAAGGGGACTTCGTGGTTGTCCTCTACAACCCCCAGAGCAAACGGCGCACCTGGCAGCTTGGAAAAAGCGCGGAGATCCTCCTCCGGTACCGCCCCCCGGAAACCCCCGCCGCCCTGGTCAAAAGCGCCTACCGGAAGCGGGAGGAGGTGACCCTCACCACCCTGGCGGGGCTCAAGGAGGCGGAGGCGGGCATGCTCACCACCGTGGTCATCGGGAACCGTTATAGCCGCTTCTTTGAGGGCACCCTCCTCACCCCAAGGGGTTACGGGCTCAAGTACGACCTGGAAACGGGGGAACCCCTGCCGGGGGAGACGCCAGGGCTTTCCTTGCGGAGGCGGGATGGCTGAGGTGGGCCCCCTGCGGCCGGAGCGGGTGGCGGTGTACACCCTCACCCTGCCGGGGCTCAAGGTGGCGGAGGCAGTGCACCGGGCCCTGCCCGGGAGCACCCTCTACGCGGCGGGGAAGTACCGGGGGCTCGTGGAGGCCCGGTTCTTTGACGAGCCCATCCGCGATCTTCTCACCAAGACCTGGGCCCTCCACGACGGGCACGTTTTCGTCATGGCCGCGGGGATCGTCCTGAGGGCCATCGCCCCCCTCATCCTGGACAAACGGGTGGACCCCGCCGTTTTGGTGGTGGACCTCAGGGGACGCTACTTCGTCCCCCTCCTCGCCGGGCACCTCGGGGGGGCCAACCCCCTCGCCCGCTACCTGGCGGAGGCCCTGGAGGGCGAGGCGGTCCTCACCACGGGCACGGACAGCCTGGCGCTCCCCGCCCCCGACCTCCTGGCCAAGGCCCTGGCGGCGAGGGTACCGGACTGGAGGCCCTTAAAGGACGTCTCCGCCCTGCTGGTGGACGGGAGGCCCGTGGGCTTCTACTCCGACTGCGTGGACCTGAGCCCCCTGGCCCGCTACCCCACGTTGCGCCTCCTTTCCAGGCCGGAGCCGGAAGGGGTGGAGGGCATGGTCCTCTTCACGGTGAGGAAGCCCTTTCCCCTCCCCGTCCCCGCCCTCTTCGCCCACCCCCCCGCCCTGGTCCTGGGCATCGGCTGCAACCGGGGGACCCCCCTGGAGGAGATCCGGCAGGAGGTCCTCCGCTTCCTGGAGGAAAGGGGGGTTGCCCTCGAGGCCCTGGCCCGACTCGCCACCGCCACCCTAAAGCAGGACGAGGCGGGGCTTCTGGCCATCGCCCAAGAGCTGGGGCTTCCCCTCCGCTTCCACCCCCCTGAGGTGCTGAACGCCCAGCCCATCCCCAACCCCTCGGAGGTGGTCTTCCGGCACACGGGGCTATGGGGCGTGGCGGAAGCGGCCGTGCTGGCGGAGGGGGCGAGGCTCCTCGTGGAAAAGACCAAGCGGGGCAACCTCACCCTGGCCCTGGGGGTCCTCCCCTTGCGGATCCCCGAGGAGGCCCTGCCGTGATCCTCCTCGCCGCCCACGGCTCCCCCGACCGAAGGGCCCAGGCCCTGGCCCGGGGACTGGCCAAGGGGCTGGCGCGGCGGCTTGGGACGGAGGTCCACCTGGGCTTCATCGAGCACGACCGGCCCACCCTCCTCGAGGCCGCCCTGGCCCTGGCGGCAAGGGGAGGCGGGGTGGTCCTCCCCCTCCTCCTCCTGGGGGCCGGCCACCTCAAGGCGGACCTGCCCCTAGCCCTGGAGGCGGCAAGGGCCCGCTACCCCGAGGCCCGCTTCCGCCTAGCCCGGCCCCTCGGGACCCACCCTGCCCTGGTGGCGCTTTGGGCGGAGCGGCTTCGCCGGCGGGGGGCTACTCCCCAAGACGCCGCCCTCCTAGTCCTCCGGGGGGGCTCGGACCCCGGGGCCAACGCGGAGGGGGCCGCCCTGGCCCGCCTCCTGGAGGAGGCCACGGGCATCCCCACCCTCCCCGCCTACGCCGCCAAGGCCCGCCCTACCCCCCGGGAGGCCCTCCTGCGCCTCGCCGGGCTTAGGCCCCGGCGGGTCTACCTCCTCCCCCACCTCTTCTTCCGCGGCGTGGTGGAAGAACGCCTCTTAAGGCGGACGGAGGGGCTTGCCCTGGAGGTGCTCCCTCCCCTCATGGGCCATCCCGCCCTCCTCGAGGCCCTGGTGGACCGCTACCGGGAGGCCCTAGAGGGGGGCTACGCCCCCTGCGACACCTGCCGCTTCCGCTTCCCCGTGGGCCGCTTTGCTCCCCGGCGGGAGGCGCAGATCGCCGGGCTGCGCGCCCTGCGCCACGCCCTCTTCGCCCCGGGGCGCCACCCCCACGGGCCCTTCACCCACCTCCTCCTCTGCACGGGGGAGGCCTGCCGGGAAGCCGGGGCCCTGGCCCTCCTCCGCGCCTTGGAGGAGGGGCTTAAGGACCTCGGCCCCTGGGTGCAGCTCACCCCCACCCCTTGCCTGGGGCGGTGCGGCAAGGGGCCCATCCTCCTGGCCTACCCCGAGGGGGTAGTCTACGGGGGCATGGAACCCAAGGACGTGCTCCCCTTCCGGAAGGCGCACCTGGAGGGGGGCGAGATCTTTGCGCCCAGACTTTTGGAGGTGATCTAGATGGCATGCCACGAGCTTTCGGCCCTTAGGATTGCCCTAGGAGAACTTTTGGAGAAGGAAGCCCACGACCTCGCCCACGAGCGGGAGGAGCTCGCCCCCGTCCTCGAGGAACGGCCCGAGATCCGGCAGCTGGCCGAGGCCAAAACCTTCCCCGCCCTCGAGGCCGCCCTGCGGGAGGCCCTCCTCCGCCTGGAGGAGAGGGCGGCCCAAGAGCCCCAGGAGCCCTACTGGCGGGGGCTCCTCCTGGCGAGCGAGGCCGCTTTGGCCCGGCTCCAAGCCCTACGGGCGGAGGCGGAAGCCTTCTACCAGGACCTGGACGCCCTCCACCATAGGCTCCACCGCCTCTTCCCGAGAAGGCGGGGATGAGGGGCAAGGTCTACCTGGTGGGGGCGGGATTTGGGGGGCCCGAGCACCTCACCCTAAGGGCCCTCAGGGCCCTGGAGGAGGCGGAGGTGGTCCTGCACGACCGATTGGTCCACCCCGGGGTCTTGGCCCTGGCCAAGGGGGAGAGGATCCCTGTGGGCAAGGAGGGGTACGGGGAAAAAACCCCCCAGGAGGCCATCATCGAAAGGCTTATCGCCCTGGCCCGGGCCGGGAAGGTGGTGGCCCGGCTCAAGGGGGGAGACCCCATGGTCTTCGGCCGGGGCGGGGAGGAGGCCCTGGCCCTCCGGCGGGCGGGCATCCCCTTTGAGGTGATCCCTGGGGTAACGAGCGCCGTGGGGGCCTTGAGCAACCTGGGCCTACCCCTCACCTTCCGCGGCCTGGCCAAGAGCTTCGCCGTGGCCACGGGGCACGACCCCACCCTTCCCCTGCCCCAAGCGGACACCCTGGTCCTCCTCATGCCCCTCCACGCCCTGGCGGGGCTCAAGGAGCGGCTTCTGGAACGCTTCTCCCCCGAAACCCCCTTGGCCCTCCTGGCCCGGGTGGGCTGGCCAGGGGAGGAGGTGCGGCTGGGACGGATCCGGGACCTCCCGGACCTGGGCACAGGCCTCCCTTCCCCCGCCCTCCTGGTGGTGGGGCCGGTGGTGGGGCTTTACGCCGAGCTCCTGTGAGCCTCCTCCTGGCCCTCCTCCTGGACGCCCTCCTGGGGGAGCCCCCCGCCCGCCTCCACCCCGTGGTCTGGATGGGGCGGTATTTGGCCTGGGCCTGGAAGCGGGTTCGGGGCTTTGGCTCCGGGGCCTTCTACTGGACCCTGGGGGCCCTCCTCTTTGCCCTTCCCGCCTTCCTCCTGGACCTCCTCCTCCGCCCCCTGGCCCTGGGGTGGGTTCTCCTGGGCCTCCTCCTGAAGCCTCTCTTTAGCCTCCGGATGCTCCTGGAGGAGGTGCTTGGGGTGGAAAGGGCGCTAGCCGAGGGCCTCCCCCAGGCCCGCAAGCGCCTCTCCCGCATCGTAAGCCGCAGGACGGAGGACCTCTCGCCGGAGGAGGTGCGGGAGGCGGCCCTGGAAAGCCTAGCGGAAAACCTCTCCGATAGCCTGGTGGCCCCCCTCCTCTACTACGCCCTTTGGGGCCTAGGCGGGGCGGCGCTATACCGCTACGCCAACACCGCGGACGCCATGTGGGGCTACCCGGAGCACGGGGCCAAGGGAGCCTTCGCCGCCCGGATGGACGACCTCCTAAACCTCCTCCCGGCACGGCTCACCGCCCTCCTCCTCTGCCCCCCAGGGCTTTGGCCCCGGCTTTGGCGGGAGGCCCGGAAGACCCCCTCCCCCAACGCCGGCTTCCCCATGGCCGCTTTGGCCCTTCGGCTTAGGGTGCGGCTCCGCAAGCGGGGGGTCTACGCCCTGAACCTCGAGGCCCCCTCCCCCACACCCTCCCACACGCGCCGAGCCCTTTGGCTGGCGGGGAGCCTGGGCTACGGGGTGGGGCTCCTCTTGGCCCTGGCCGGGGAGCTCGGGTAGGCGCCTAGCCGGGGCTGCCTGCTCCAGGGCCCCTCCTTGCCCGCCGCGCCTTCACCCTTAGCCCAGGCCCCATTCTCGCCCCGGGTTCTTCCCTACCATGGGGAGCATGCTGGACGACGTGCTAAGGCCCATCCACGGGGGGCCCGACGGGGGCCCCGAGCCCCTTTACGATTTCTCCACCAACGCCAACGCCCTTGGGCCCAACCCCGTGATCCTCGCCCACCTGAAGCGAGCGGACCCGAGCCGCTACCCCGACCCCCTCTACCGCAGGCTCCGGGAGGCCCTGGCGGCGGCCCACGGGGTGGCCCCCGAGAACGTGGCTGTGGGCACGGGGACGAGCGAGCTCATCCACCGCCTGGCCCGCTGGAGCTACCTGCGGGGGCCCATGCTCCTCCTTCCCCCCACCTTCAGCGAGTACGCCCGGGCGGCGCGGGCCCTGGAGCTCCCCCTTTGGGAGGCCAAAAGCCCCGAGGAGTTCCTCGCCCTCCTCCCCAAGAGCTCCCTGGCCTTCCTCTGCGTGCCCAACAACCCCACGGGGGAGGTCTACCCCTTCCTGGAGGAGGCGGCCAAGCGGGCGGGCGGGGCCTTGGTCCTGGACCTCGCCTACCATCCCCTCACGGAAAACCCCCCTCCCCTCCCCCGGGAAGCCTTCCGGCTTTATAGTCCCAACAAGGCCCACGGCCTCACGGGGGTGCGGGCGGGCTACCTGGTGGCCCCCCTGGACCTCACCCGCTTCCAGCACCTCGCCCCCTCCTGGCCCGTTTCCGTCTACGGGGAGGCTCTCCTCCTCGGCCACCTGGACCTCGAGGCCCAGGCCTGGCTGGAGGAGAGCAAAAAGGAGCTTTTCCGCCTGCGGCGCCTCCTGGCGGAGGGGCTCAAGGGACTCGGCCTCGAGGTGCGGGAAAGCCCCGCCAACTTCCTCCTGGTGCGGGTGGGAAGGGCCACGGAGGTGGCCTTGGCCTTGAGGGAAAGGGGCCTCCGGGTGCGGGACTGCACCAGCTTCGGGCTTCCCGAGTGGCTCCGCCTTTCCGCCCAAAAGGAGGAGGCCATCGAGGCCCTCCTCCTGGCCCTAAAGCAGGTCCTCGCCGCAGCTCGGGTAGACTAAGGGCGTGCGGGCGGAGCTTCGGGCCTACCTGGAGGAGGCGGCGAAGCGGCTGAAGGAAGCCTTCGCTTTGGAAGGGCTCTACCGCTTCGGCTCCCACGCCCGGGGCGCGGCGGAGGCCCGCTCCGACCTGGACCTCTTGGGGGTGGCGGAAACCTCCCTGCCTAGAGCGCATCGGGCGGGTGTCGGAGCTCCTCCAAGACGCTTTTGCGCCCGTGAAGGCCTTGGTCCTCACCCCCAAGGAGCTTGCGGAGCGAAAGGCCCTCCCCTTCCTGGCTGGGGTCCTGCGGGAGGCGGTACCCATCTATGAGCCTGGAAAAGCGGCGCGCCGAGGCTAGAACGTTGGAGGTGCGCCTTGCGGGCTAAGGCCCTTGCGATCTGGGGCACCGGAAGCGGGGTGGGGAAAAGCCTCTTCGCCGCCGGGCTTCTCCGCCACTTCCGCCGCCTCGGCCTCAAGGCCGCCCCCTTCAAGGCGCAGAACATGGCCAACCACGCCCGGGTGGCCCGGGGCGGGGAGCTGGCCACCGCCCAGTGGCTCCAGGCCCTGGCGGCGGGGGTGGAGCCCGAGGTGCGGATGAACCCCATCCTGGTGAAGCCCTTCGGGGAGCAGGGGGCCCAGGTGGTGGTCCTGGGCCAGGTGGACCCCTTCCTCTCCTCCCTGCCCTGGAGGGAGCGGAAGGCCCACCTGGAGGCGCCCGTGCGGGAGGCCCTGGAGGGCCTCTTGGCGGAGTACGAGCTCCTGGTGCTGGAGGGGGCGGGAAGCCCGGTGGAGCGGAACCTCTGGCCCGACCTCCCCAACCTCGGCGTGGCGGAGTGGGCCGGGGCCAAGGCCCTCCTGGTGGCGGACGTGGACCAAGGGGGGGCTTTGGGGGCCCTTTACGGCACCTGGGCCCTTTTGGGGGAGCACCGGGAGAGGCTTGTGGGCTTCGCCTTCAACAAGTTCCGGGGGGACCTCTCCCTCCTCACCCCCGCCTACCGCCTCCTGGAGGGCTGGACGGGGGTGCCGGTCCTGGGAACCCTTCCCATGCTCCCCCTGGAGTTCCCCGAGGAGGATGGGTTCCGCCACCGCCTTAGGGCCGGGGATGGGCCCAAGGTGGCCATCCTCCGCTACCCCCACGCCTCCAACCTGGACGAGTTCTGGCCTCTTGCCGAGCTGGCCCGCCCCGTCTACGCCCGAAGCCCCGAGGAGGCGGAAGGGGCCGAGCTCGTGATCCTTCCGGGAAGCCGCCTCCCCGCCCGGGACCTCCCCTGGCTCCGGGGCTTCCTGCCCCTCCTCCGGCGCCACCTGGAGGCGGGCAGGCCCCTCCTCGCCGTCTGCGGCGGGGCGGAGATGCTGGCCGAGGCCATCCTGGACGAGGAGGGGGTGGAGGAAAAGGGGTTCTTCCCTGGGCTTGGCCTCCTCCCCTACCGGGTGCGCATGCGCCGGGAAAAGCGGGTGGAGGGGAAGGAGGTGGCCATAGCGGGGCTCAGTGGGTACTGGGCCCGGCTCAACGGGCTAAGGGTGCGGGGCTACGAGATCCACCACGGGGAGGGCCTGCCCCTCTTCCACCAGGAGGGAAGCCTCCTCGCCACCTGGCTCCACGGCCTATTGGAAAACCCCGGGGTGCAACGGGCCCTCTTCGGCCGGGAGGCGCAGGCCCTGGAAGACGCCCTAGACGCCCTGGCGGACGCCCTCGAGGCCCACCTGGACCTCACCCACCTCCACCGGAGCCTGGGGCTTGCCCAAGGGGCACCAAAGGGGGTGAGCCCCGGCCTTCCCGACCCGCCCCCTGAGCCCGGCCTCGTCCTCCTCCTGGGAGGGGCAAGAAGCGGCAAGAGCCGCTTCGCCCAAAGGCTCGCTGGCCCCCACGCCAGCCTCATCGCCACCGCCGAGCCCCGGGACGAGGAGATGGCTACGCGGATCCGCCGCCACCAGGAGGAGCGCCCCCCCACCTGGGAAACCCTGGAGGAGCCCATCGCCCTGGCGGAAGCCCTAGGGAAGGCCCGCCACCCCACGGTGGTGGTGGACTGCCTTACCCTCTGGGTGTCCAACCTCCTGGAAAAGGGCCTGGACCCCTTGGCGGAGGCCGAGCGCTTCCTACAGGCAGTACACCGTAGCGGCAAGCGGGTCATCGCCGTGTCCAACGAGGTGGGTATGGGCATCGTCCCTGCCCATCCCTTGGCCCGCCGCTACCGCGACCTCCTGGGGGAGGTGAACGCCCGTTTGGCGGAAGCGGCAGAAGCGGTGTACCTGATGGTGGCGGGCCAAGCCTTGTCCCTCAAGGGGCCTAACCCCGCACCCGACGTCGGTTAGGTGGAGGCTCGGGCAGGGCCTCCACCCGCCTGGCCCTTTCCAGCCTGAGCCCCTGCACCTCAGCCAGCCGGGGCAGGTCCTGGGGACGGAGGTCCACGTAGAACCCTTCCTCTCCTTGGGCGATCTTTCCCACCTCGAGGCCCTTCTCCTTTAAAAGCGCCACCAGCCGGGGCAGGGTGAGCCTGGGCCCCGTGGCCTTGAAGGTGAGCCAGCCCTCCTCTCCCGTAAGGAGGCTCTTCTCCTTGGGCGCCCCGCCCAAGAGAAGGGCCATGAGGGCCGCCACCACCTCCACCCGCCCCTCGGCGAAGAGGCGGCCGGCAAAGTCCAGGTAGGGCTTGTAGTCCCGCTCCGGCACCCGGGCCAGCCGCGCCAAGAGGTGGTGCCACTTGGCCTCCAGGACCTCCTCGGGGGTGGGGGGGTTCACCCGCTTGAAGGTACGCCCCACCGCCCGCTCCAGCTCGGCGAGTTCCCGCTTCTCCCGGGGGCCGTAGAGGATCACCACCTCGCCCCCCCGCCCGGCCCGCCCGGTCCGGCCGGAGCGGTGTTGGTAGGTTTCCACCTTGTCGGGCAAGCGGTAGTGGACCACCAGATCCACCTCGGGGATGTCCAGACCCCGCGCCGCCACGTCCGTGGCCACCAGGATCCGCACCTCCCCCTCGCGGAAGGCCCGCATCACCCGCTCCCGATCCGTCTGGGAAAGGTCCCCGTGGATGGCCCGGGCAGGGTGCCCAAGGCGCAGAAGCCCCGTGGCCACCTCCTCGGTTTCCGCCTTGGTACGGGTGAAGACGATGGCCCGCTTCGGCGCCTTCACGTAGAGGAGATCGGAAAGGAGGGCCAGGCGGTCGCTTGGGGCCAGGATGGCCTCCTCCTGGTAGGTGACCCCTTCCTCCCGCACCACGTTGATGACCACGGGGGCCTTCATGTACCGCTCGGCGAGCCTCCGGGCCCAAGAAGGCAGGGTGGCGGAGAAGAGGAGGGTCTGCCGCTCCGCCGGGGTGGCGGAAAGGATGGCCTCCACCTCCTCCTCAAAGCCCATGGAAAGCATCTCGTCCGCCTCGTCCAAGACGGCGATGCGCACCTCAGAAAGGTCCAGAGCCCCTTGCTTTAAGTAGTCCAGGGCCCGCCCCGGGGTAGCCACCACCACGTCCGCTCCCCGGGCCAGCTCCTCTTTTTGCTTGGCGTAGCCGGTACCCCCGTAGACCGCCACCACCTTCAGGTGGGGGGCCACGGCGCTCACCTCCCCCGCCACTTGGAGGGCCAGTTCCCGGGTGGGGGTGAGGACCAGGGCCCTGGGCTTCCGCCCCCGCACCGGGCTCGGCTCCAGGGCCTGGGCGATGGGCAGGGCGAAGGCCAGGGTCTTGCCGGTGCCCGTACGGGCCTGGCCGATGAGGTCCTTGCCTTCCAGGGCCAAGGGCAACGCCGCCGCCTGGATAGGGGTTGGGGCGGTGATGCCCCGCCGGGCCAAGGCTTCCTGGATCTCTTCCTTCAGGGGAAAGTCTTTGAACTCCATTCTCACTCGCTTCCCGGGCCCCACCCGCGCCCGAAAAGGAGAGGGGTAAAGCCCGTAAACTTTTTAAGTCTAGTGAACTAGAGCACGAATGTCAAGGGAAGGACCTCCACCTCCGCACCCTCGGGGGCGTCCTGGTCCGGGGGGAGGACCACCAGGGCGTTGCCGAAGGCCATGGAGCGGAGGACGCCGCTACTTTGGTTGCCCGTGGTGCGCACCGCAAGCCCCCCCTCAAAGGAGAGCACCCCCCGGCGGAAGACCTTCTTGCCCTTGGCCCCCTTAAAGGGGGTAAGGGCTTTGGCCTTGAGGGGGCGGTACGGGGGGTCATTGCGCCGTTGGAGCCGGAAGAGGAAGGGCCTGCCGTAGAGGAAGAAGGTGACCATGCTGGACACGGGGTTTCCCGGAAGGCCCAAAACCGGGAGCTCCCCAAGCCGGGCCAGGAGCAGGGGCCCCCCAGGCTGTTGCTTCACCTTCCAGAAGACCACCTCGCCCCGCTCCTCCAAGACCCTCCGCACCACGTCGTATTCCCCCATGGAAACCCCGCCCGAGGTGAGGAGGAGGTCCAAGGGCCCCGCCCCCTCCAGCCGGGCCAGAACCTCCTCAGGGCGGTCCGCCACCTTGCCCAGGAGGACGGGCTCGGCTCCCGCCTCGAGGACCAACCCCAACAGGCTGTAGGCGTTGGAGTTGTACACCCCGCCAAAGGGCAAGGCCTCCCCCGGCTCCACCACCTCGTCCCCCGTGGAGAGGATCCCCACCCTGGGCCGGCGGAAGACCTTTAAGCGAGGGTAGCCCATGGCCGCCGCCAGGCCGAGCCTCCCGGGGGTGAGGAGGTCGCCCCGCCGCAGGTAAACCTCCCCCCGCTTCAGGTCGTCCCCCTTGGGCCTGATGTCCTTGGGGCTCGCCGGGGCGAAGAGGAGGACGTGGTCCCCTTCCCGCCTGGTGTCCTCCACCCGCACCAGGGCGTCGGCCCCGGAGGGAAGCGGAGCCCCCGTGTAGACCGCCACCGCCTCCTTCTCCCCGACCCTTCCCGCAAAAGGCCTGCCCGCCGGGGCTTCGCCGATGACCCTCAGGCGCACGGGGTTTTCCGGGGAAGCCCCAAGGGTATCCCGCTCCCGACAGGCGTAGCCGTCTATGGCGGTGTCGTCCTGGTCCGGGTGGTCCACCAAGGAGGCCAGGTCCTCGGCCAGGACCCGGCCGTAGGCCTCCCGCAAGGGAAGCTCCTCCACCCCTAGCTCCCCTCGAGCCTCCGCCAAAACCAGCTCTAAGGCTTCCTCCACGCTAAGGTTCGTGCGCATACCCAAAAGTCTAAGGGAGCCGCAAAGCCCCTGCTCCCACCGCCTCAGGAGGATAGGGAAGGGGCCGGGCCCAAGCCTTCAAAAGATCCTCGTATCCCTTGGGGTCCATACCCGGCCTCTCCTCCATCAGAAGGGCCAAAGCACCCGCAACCCAAGGCGCGGCAAAGGAGCTTCCTCGGCACACCGCCCCCACCCCGCCCGGCCCCCGGCAGGCCACCCCCTCCCCTGGAGCGAGGAGGTCCAGGTACGCACCCCAGGTGCTGAAGGGAGCAGGCCCTTCTAAGCGCGCATCCAACGCCCCCACGGCCAAAAGCCCAGGCAGATCCAAGGCAGCGGGGTAGTGGGCCGGCCCCTGGGGCCCCTGGTTGCCTCCCGCCGCCACCACCCCCACCCCCTCCGCCAAGGCCCGGCGCAACACAGCCTCCAGAACCTCCACCGGCGTCTCCCCGCCCAGGCTCAGGTTGAGGACTAGGGGTCTAGGCCCCGCCAAGGCGTAGCACACCCCCTGGACCACGCGGCTCGCCCGACACACCCCCCGCTCGTCGCACACCCTTAGGGGCAGGATCCTGGCCTCCGGCGCCACCTCCAAAACCAAGGAGGCCACCTGCGTGCCGTGTCCACCGGGAAAGCCGTCCTGGGGAAGGGGATCGCCCTCCACGAAATCGTATCCCGGCAGGAAGCGTCCCCCGGGGAAGGGCTCTACCCCTGTATCCAGTACCGCCACGGTCACGCCCCCTCCCCGAACACCCCTAGCCCAAAAGCCCCTCGCCCCGGCGATCCCCGCCCCTTCCTGGTCCAAGGACCAAAGGCTTTCCGGATCCGCCTTGTACGCGGGGTCTTGAGCCTCGAGGGCCTCCAGGGCCAAACCCAGGGGAAGGCCCTCCACCCTAAGCCGATAAAGCCGCAGACCACACTCCCCTAGGCGCTGCTCCTCCACCACCTGGAACCCTGGGGGCAGGCGGAGGGGCTTCTCCTCCGGTAGGAAGAGAAGGGCCTCCTCCCGCACCACCCGGCCCAGGACCACAAGCTCCGCCTCCACCGCAGGGCTTCCCCGGGCCACAACCCGTCTTTTCCCTCCGGGCACCTGGGGGACGCGGAAGCGCACCTCCCCGGGCCGCCGTTCCACCACGGGCGCCTCCACGCCGTCCACGGTGACCCGAACCCTTTCCGGGGAAATGTCCCCGATGCCGAAGCGCACCTCCTCGCCCACCAAAGCCCTGCGCGGATGGAGGACCCCCGGGGGAAGGGGTGTGGCGCTTTCCCTAAGAAGGCCCAGGGTAAAGAGAAGGGCACCACCCAAAAGGAGCAACAGCCCTCCCACCAGGCCCCAGGGCATCTCGGGTGCAGGCTTAGTCTCCATAGGAGAATTCTACGGCGCGAGGCGAACCATGCGCTCTCGGTACCGCTCAGCAAGGGACTCGTGTCCGATCTCTTGCAGGAGGGCCACCGCCTCCTCCAAAAAGGTCCTTTCCCCCCGTAGCTCCCCCAGGTTGGCCAGGACCGCGGCCGTCAGCACCATCTCCCCCGCCTCCTGGGCCAGGAGAAGGGCCCTGCGGTAGGCTTCCTCCGCCTCCTCCCGTCGCCCCTGGCGGTGGTACAGGGCTCCCAGGTTGTTCCAGGCTCGCCCCAGAACCTCGAGGCTACCCCCCTCCTCCCCCAGGTCCAGGGCCTCGCGGTAGAGGCTTTCCGCAGCAGCAAAATCGCCGAGCCGCTCCCGGTAGACCCCTAGGTTGAGAAGCAGCCGGGCCCGGGCCAAGGTTCCCTTAGCCCCCGAAAGGGCCTCCTGGAAGGCCCACTCCACCGCCTCCCTGGCCGCTTGGCCCTCGGCCAAGGCCAGGGCGCGGTTGCCCAAAGCCCCGGCGTAGCGCTCCTCCTCCCCCTGAGCCAGGAAACGCACCGCCGCCCGAGCAAAGGCTTCCGCCGCCTCCAGGGGCTTACCCTCCCCGAGGAGCAGGTACCCCCTAAGGTTCCAGGCCTCCGCCGAAACCCCCCTTATGCCCTCCAGGGCCTGCCAGGCCTCCTGGCGCCGCCCTAGCCGAAAGGCGATGATGCCCTTCAAAAGGCGCACTTCCTCGCTTTCGGGAAGGTCCGCCAAGAGCTCCAGGGCTTCCCGGAAGCGCCCAAGCCGCTCCAAAGCCCGGACGCGCAACAGGCGAAGGGGGGGAAGGTCAGGAGCGTCCCGCAGAAGGTCCAAGGCAACCTTGGGGTTGCGGGGAAGAAGTGCCTTCGCCTCCGCCACAAACGCCTCCACCGCCCGCGATAGGTCCTCCCCCCGGAGTAAGGAAGGGGCAAGGCGGTAGAGGTGCACCGCCTCCCGCAGGGGACGCCCCCGCGCCAGTTCCAGGGCTTCCTCCTGGGCCTCGAGGCTCAAGGGAGGCCTCAGCAAGGGCCTTCCCTTGGCGTCCACAAGGCCTCGGAGCCTCAGGCGGGCAAGGGTTTCCCCTCCGGGCGTCTCCCCGCCTAGGTATAGGCGGAAAAAGGCCCGCCGCTCCTCCTCGGGCAGAAGGAGCTTATCCAGGCGGGGCAAGCGAGGCGGTTCAAGAAGCCCAGGCAGGGAAAGGAGGCGCTCCCAAAGGACCTCTGCCTCCTCCACAAAGCCCAAGGCCGCCAGGCCCAAAGCCGCCCGCTTGACCCCCCGGGCCACCTTCCGCGCCACCTCCTCCCGCTTGCGCCACACCCACTCCTCGAGCTCCTCCGAGAGCTTTAGGGTAAGGCGCTCCAGAAAAGCCCCGCGGTATAGGCGCAAGGCCTCCTCCACTTTCCCTTCCCTAAGGGCCTGAAACACCAAGGGAAGGTCAAGGTCCACCCGGGCAGCCAAGACCTCCTCCCCCGTCACCACCCCAAGGGGCCGAAGCTGCACCAAGGCCACGGCCAGGCTGTTGAGGGGGTCCCGGGCTCGAGGCCAAAAGAGCTCCGCCAAATGGCGGCGCGGCTTGGGCCCCTCCACCGCTAAATAGGCCAACAGGAGCAGGGGCTTCTCCCGGCCAAACCCCACCCCCTCCAGCTCTGGCCCGCCCAGGGTGCGGAGAAGGCGCATGTTCCTATACTACCGCTCCTCTATTCATCCCCTATTCATCCCCCGTTCAGGCCCCATTCACGCCCCCTTTGCTCCCCTAAGGGCCGGGAGGTGATCCCGAATGAAGAGGAAGACGGCAAGGTTTTGGAAGGCCCTCGCCCTTGGAGGCACCCTCGTCCTCGCTGCCTGCAACGGGGGTGGCCCCAGCGGCACCCAGGTCCAGGTGGCGTTGGTGAACGGCTTGAACGAACCCATCAACGCCACCGCCGCCGCCTACCGGGTGGGAAATGGCTCCTTCCAGCCCCTGAGCCAAAGCGGGCCTGGGACCTACACCTTCACCGTCCCCGCGGGGCAGGACCGCTACACCGTGGTCTTTCGTTGCCCCTACTTCGGCACCTTAAGCGGCACGGTGCTTGCCCTGAGCTACGAGCTCACCTTGGCGGAGGCCACCGCCTTCAAGGCCCGCTGCCCCTCCGCCTACGCGGGCCCGGAGGCCAACCTTAACCAAACCGACGACAACACCAGCAGCCAGGACTTCAACGGAGGATCGGCCGCGGCCTACTCGGCCACAAGCGGGGCACCCTTCTTGGACGAGGGAGGAGACAACGTGGTCAACGACATCGATAACTCCTTCCGCGTCCCCGTGGGCCCGAACCGAGAGGTGGCCATCTTCGGAGAAGTGAGCGGTACCTACTACTTCGGACGGGGCTTCTTCACCATCACCCCCACCACCACGAGCATTCCCCAGATCAGCGTGAGCCCAGTGAGCGCCACCTTTGGCACCGCCAACCCCGCCCAAGCCAACCTCCTGGGCAAGGAGGTAAACGTGTCCCTAGGCTCGGGCAACACCTTCCCCAAACCCAGCGCGGATCCAAACGACCTTTACCAAGTCCTGACCTTCAGCGGCAACAGCGCAGCCCTAAGGCGCATTCCCGCCTCGAGCCTCCCCGCCACGGTGAACCTCAGCGCCCCAAGCCTCACCTTTAGCCCCAGCGTGTCCCCACCGGTCCCAGGAGACCTTCCCACCTTCCAGGGCCTTTCCGCAAGCGGCTTCTCCGCAGGGATCAGCCTGAGGGGCTATCTTTTGGAGCTGACCTGGCCCACGAGCTCCCGTTGGCAGCACTTCGTGAGCCAAGGAGCCTTGAGCGGGAGCACCTACGCCCTTCCCGATCCCACGGGCGTGGCCGGGCTCAGCGCCCTAAAGCCCACCAGCGGGGACCTGGTAGGCTGGCAAGCGTTAGCCCTGGGCACGGACAAGCCCCTAAACCAGCTCTTGGCAGCGGATCCCATTCCCCAAGGGTTTGGCTTTGACCTCATAGACCGCCGCCTCGCCCTGGAGCTGGAGGCGGCATCGGATGCCAACTCCTACACCCAACCTTAGCCGCTCTTTCCCCCCGAGGCCCCGCCCGTGGGCGGGGCCTTTTGCTGGAAGGCCCAGGGCCATAGGGCGATGCCCAAGGCGTAAAGCGCCAAGGTGGCCCCGAAGAGGTAATGGAAAGCGGCAAGCCCCATGGCCGCCTGGAGTTTGCCGGAAAGGGCGCTGGCCAGGGCAAAGAGGAGGCTCCAAAGCCCCGACTCCAGCAAGAAGAAGCCCGGCCGCTCCTCCTCGGGCAGGTAGTCCATCACCAAGGCGGCGTACACGGGCCCAGCAGCGTTCATCAAGGCCCCCCGCACCAAGAGGGCCACGGTGACCACGGGAAGCCAGGGGGCCCAGGCCAAAAGGGCTAGAAACGGAAGGGAAAGGGCCTGCACCCAGACGATAGCCCCGAGCTTCCCCACCATGCGCACCAAAAGGGGCTGGAGGAGCATCGCCCCCCCCGTGGCCAAGGAGGAAAGGGCGAAGACAAGCCCCGTGGCCCCGTAGGTGAGCCCAAACTTTTCCTTCAGGTAAAGGTTCAAAAAGGGGATGACGAGCCCCGCCCCAAAGCCGATGACCACCTGGGGTAGCAAAAGCCTAAGCCACACCCCAAAGCGCCCGCGAAGCTTAGGAAGCCTCCCCTCCCCTTCCGGCAAGCCCCGTAGCAAGGGCAGCGCCAGGAGGAAGAAGGGAAGGGCAAAGAGGAGCACGTGCCGCGCCCCCACCCACTCGGAGAGGAAGCCAGCGAGCAGGGTGGAGAAAAAGCCGCTCGCCGTGGTTAGGGCCGCCTGCAGGCTGAAGAGGGCCACCCGTCTTTCTGGGGGTACAAGCCGGGCCATGAGGGGCGCCGACGCCCCCTGCAACAGCGCCCCCGCCAGGCCATACCCCCCTAGGGCGGGGAAGACCAAAAGGCCAAGGCCCAGAAGAAGGCCGCTTCCCACCGCCAGGAAAAAGGCCATGTAGAGGCTTCTCAGGTAGCCCAGGCGGGGGATGAGGTAGGCCAGGGGCAAGGCGAAGACCACCCCCACGAGGAGGAGCAGGGCCTGGGCGTAGCCGATGTGGGCCCGGGTGTAGCCCAGGGCCTCGAGGTGGAAGTTGAGAAAAAAATAGACCAAGTTGCCCCCGAAGGACCAGAGGAAACTTGCCAACACAAAACGGTAGGCGGGGGAGATCCCCTTCACCGAAAACCTCCTTGGCCTAATCCTCCCGGCTTGGGCAAAAGGGAGCGAGGACGCAAGCGGCGCAGCGGGGCTTCCGCGCCGTGCAGACGTAGCGGCCATGGAGCACCAGGGCGTGGTGGACGAAGACCCAGTCCTCCTTGGGGAAAAGCCTCTCCAAATCGGCCCCGATCTTTTCCGGGCGCCTGGCCTCCGTGAGGCAAAGCCTCCGGCTTACCCGGGCCACATGGGTGTCCACGGCGATGCCGGGGATGCCGAAGGCGGCCCCCAGGACCACCGTGGCCGTCTTCCAGCCCACCCCGGGAAGGCGCATGAGGGCCTCCTTGTCCTGCGGCACCTCCCCCCCGTGCTCCGCCACAAGCCGCTTCGCCAGGGCCACCAGGTTCTTAGCCTTGGTCTTATAGAGGCCGATGCGCCGGATATAGGGCTCCACCTCCTCCGGGGTGGCCGCCGCCAGGGCCCTGGCGTCGGGGAAGCGGGCGAAGAGGGCCGGGGTGGCCTCGTTCACGCTTTTGTCCGTGGCCTGGGCGGAAAGGACCGTGGCCACCAGCAGTTGGAAGGGGCTACTATGCCTAAGCTCCGTGCGGGCACCGGGATAGGCCGCCTTGAGGGCCTTGAGGATCTCCAAGGCCCGCGCCTTCTTCGCCTTTTGCCCTTCCCTGGGGCAACCCACGCCCTCCACTCTACAATGAGAGGGTGGAAAGGCCCAAAATCGGCCTCATCGTGCGCGAGCCCTACGCTAGCCTCATCGTGGACGGCAAGAAGACCTGGGAGATCCGCAAGCGCTACGCCCGCCACCGAGGGCCCTTGGGCATCATCGCCCAGGGCAGGCTCATCGGCCAGGCGGACCTGGTGGGGGTGGAAGGCCCCTTTAGCGTGGAGGAGCTCCTGGCCCACGGGGAAAAGCACCTGGCCGAGGAAGCCTTTCTCCGGGCTTACGCCCAAGGGGCTCCCCTCTACGCCTGGGTCCTGGAAAACGCCTTCCGGTACGAGAAGCCCCTATGGGTCCCGCAGCGCAAGGGCCGGGTCATGTTCGTGGACCTCTCCGAGGTGCCGTGGTGAGCCCCCCGTAGCCCACGAAGACCAGAAGGTCGGGGTCCAAGGCGGCGATGACCTCCGGGCGGTGGGTGGCGGCCACCAGGGTGATCCCCGCCTCCCGGCAAAGCTTGCCCAAGCCCAAGGCCACCCGGCGGGCGGTGGGCACGTCCAGATGGGCGGCAAACTCGTCGATGAGGAGGAGGTCTGGCCGATGGGCAAGAAGGAGGGCCAAGCGGAAGCGCTCCCTTTGCCCCGTGGAAAGCTCCTTAGGTTTGGCCCGGTAAAGCACGGCGTCGGAAAGCCCCACGCGGTTCAAGACCTCGATGGCCGCTCCCACGTCCCCTAGCCTCCGGTAGACCGCCTCGAGGACCGCCTCCTCCCCCAGCTCCACCTCCCGCTCCCCGGGGATGTAGGCTACCCGCCGCCCCGGGGGCACCCTCACCTGGCCCAGGTCCGGGGGCTCGCCCAAAAGGAGGCGGAGCAGGGTGGTCTTCCCCGCCCCGCTCGCCCCCGCCAGGACCGCCAGGCTCCCCGGGGGGATCTCCAGCTCCGCCCCCCTCAAGACCGCCCGCTCCACCACCCGGGCCTTTACCCCAAAGGCGGCCAAGGCCTCCGCCACCTCCGGAGAGAGCCCTTTGAGGTCCAGGTGGCTCCGGTAGGCCTTGTGGACCCCTTGGAGCCGTATGGGCCCCTTTAGGCCCTCCACCCGGCCAAACCGGGGCTGGAAGAGCCGCCCCCCATGGGCCCGGGCCAGGGGGTCTTCTTGAAGGAAACGCTCCAGATAGGCCTGGGCCTCCTCGGTCAAAGGGTAAAAGAGCACGGGGCGCCCCGAGGCGGTATCGAAGAGATACCGGAAGCCCACCTTCTCAAAAAAGGGGTGGTAGCGGGCCATCTGGGCGACGGTGTAGACCAGGTGCTTCTCCCGCCTCCCCTCCGGGGCTCCCCGCTCCCGGGCCCACTCCAGGGCCATGCGCACCAAAAGGCCGCCGAAGCCCTCCGAGCGGTAATCGGGGTGGACCACCACCCGGGCGATGCGGGCGGCGGCGGTGTGGACCCGGTCCAGGGCCGCCTCCCAGTCCCTTCCCCCCTCGTAGGTGGGGTGGAACCAGTCCCTGGGGAAAATCTTCTCCCGGATGTCCCGCTCCACCCCTTCTGGGGTCTTGCGGTGCATGCGGGGGATGGGAGGGTCCAGGCGCAGGTAGCCCAGGATTTTGGGCTCGAAGGGGAGGCGCTCCACAAGCTCCAGGACCAAAAAGCGGCTCGCTGGGGTGGAGCCCCGGATCTCCTTGAGCCGCGCCTCCCCGCCGCAGTCGCAAAGGGGCTTGGCGTTGGCGAGAAGGGTCTTGTGGCACTGGGTGCAGACCCAAAGGGCCACCACCTCCTTCTCCGAAGCGTAGTGGAACTGCTCCAGCTCGGCGATGGCCTCAAAGTCCCCCTCGTAGGTGGCCTCCCGCACGCGCAGGCGGTAGCGGTAGACCTCCTGGCCCAAGGGGCTTTCCCGCACGTGTACCAGGTCCCGGCTAAAGGGGGGCCAGATGGGGAAGGCCCCCTCCAGGGCATACTCGTCAAAGCCCAAGAGGGGCTTCTTGAACCCGGTGGCAAGGCGTACCCGGTCCCCGGGCCGAAGCCACTTGGCCACATCCCCCGACATGCGCAGGAAAACGCCCCCCTCCAACAGCACCTCCCCGTACCAACGCCAGTAGACCCTGCGCCCTACGACCCGCATCTCAGTACGCCTTGGCGAACACCACCCGCTTGCCGTAGGCGGCGGGCTTTCCGCAACGCACGCAAACCCCCTCCTCCGGCTCCCCTTCAAAGGGCACGCAGCGGGTGGTGGCGGTGGTCTCCTCCTGGATGAGCCTCTCGCAGGCCTTGTCCCCGCAGTGGAAGGCCAGGGCGAACCCCTCCTGCACCGCCTCCTTAAACTCCTCGTAGGTGTCCACCCTGCGGGTGTGGGCCTGGCGGAATTCCAAGGCTCTTTGGTACAGGGCCTCGTGGAACTCCTCTAGTTTCTTCGGCAATAGGGCAGGCAAGGCCTCCAGGGAAACCCTCTCCTTCCCCCCGAGGCGGCTTGCCAGCACCGCCTCGCCCGCCTCGAGGTCCTTGGGGCCAAGCTCCACCCGGTAGGGCACCCCTTTGAGCTCCCACTCGTGGAACTTGTAGCCCGGGGTGTACTGATCCCGGTCGTCCAGGTGGACCCGAACCCCCGCCTCCCCCAGGCGGCGCTTGAGGCCGTAAGCGGCCTCCAAGACCCTCTCCCGGCTCTCCTCCCGGTAGATGGGCACGATCACCGCCTGGATGGGGGCGAGCCGGGGAGGGAGGATGAGCCCCTGGTCGTCCCCGTGGGTCATGATGATGGCCCCGATGAAGCGCCAGGAAAGCCCCCAGCTCGTGGTGTGCACGTATTTCACCTGCAGGTCCTTGTCCTGGAACTTGATGTCGAAGGCCCGGGCGAAGTTCTCCCCCAGGTAGTGGCTCGTGCCCGCCTGGAGGGCCTTGCCGTCTTTCATCATGGCCTCGATGGTGGTGGTGTAGACGGCCCCAGCGAACTTCTCCTTTTCCGTTTTCATCCCCTCTACCACCGGGATGGCGGCGTACTCCCGGGCCAGGCGGGCGTAGACCCCCAGCATCCTGCGCACCTCCTCCTCCGCCTCCTCCCGGGTGGCGTGGGCGGTGTGCCCCTCCTGCCACAAAAACTCGCTGGTGCGCAGGAAAGGCCGGGTGCGCAGCTCCCAGCGCACCACGTTCCCCCACTGGTTCAAGAGCTGGGGCAGGTCCCGGTAGCTCTTGATCCACTTGGACCACATGTAGCCGATGACCGTTTCCGAGGTGGGGCGCACCGCCAAGGGCTCCTCCAGCTCCTCCCCCCCGGCGTGGGTCACCACGGCCAGCTCCGGGGAAAACCCCTCCACGTGCTCCGCCTCCTTCCTCAGGAAACTCATGGGGATGAAGAGGGGGAAGTAGGCGTTTTGGTGGCCCGTTTCCTTGAACATGCGGTCCAGGACCTGCTGGATGTTCTCCCAGATGGCGTAGCCATAGGGGCGGACCACGATGGTGCCCCGCACCGGCCCGTAGTCGGCCAGCTCCGCCTTTTGGATGACCTCGAGGTACCACTCGCTGAAGTCTTGGCTCTGCGGGGTTAGGCCCTTCTCCTTCGCCATACCCGCCCATCTTACCCCAGTAAAATGGCGCCATGGAGCTTTTTCCCATCTTCCAGGAACTCCACCAACCTGGCGGCAAGATCCTCCTGGTGGTGCTAGACGGCGTGGGGGGGCTTCCCTTGGAGCCGGGAGGACCCACGGAGCTGGAGGCTGCCAAGACCCCGAACCTAGACCGCCTGGCCGAGGAAAGCGCCTTGGGCCTTCTCACCCCCGTGTATACGGGCCTCGCCCCGGGCTCAGGGCCCGGCCACCTGGCCCTCTTCGGCTACGACCCCTTCCGCTTCGTGGTGGGCCGGGGCGCCCTGAGCGCCTTGGGCCTGGGGGCGGACTTCCGGGAAGGGGATGTGGCCCTTCGGGGCAACTTCGCCACCTTGGACCAGGAAGGGAAGGTGGTGGACCGCCGGGCGGGAAGGCCGTCCACCGAGGAAAACCGAAGGGTCATCGCCAAGCTGCAGGAGGCCATCCCCCGGATAACGGACGTGGAGGTTCACTTCTACACGGAAAGCGAGCACCGCTTCTTGGTGATCCTCCGGGGAGAAGGCCTCTCCGATGGGGTGACGGACACCGACCCCCAGAAGGCGGGGCTTCCCCCCTTGGCAGCCAAGGCCCTGGACGAGGCCTCCGCCAAGACCGCCCAGATCGTCAACCTCCTCTCCGAGCGCATCCGTGAGGTGCTAAAGGACGAGCCCCGGCTCAATGGGGCCCTCTTCCGGGGCGCCTCCAAGAAACCCCGCTTCCCGAGCCTAAAGGAGGTCTTCGGCCTGAAGGCGGCCGCCATCGCCAGCTACCCCATGTACAAGGGCCTCGCCGCCTTGGTGGGCATGGAGGTCCTCCCCGTGGAGGGGGAGGGGGACGCCCACGAGGGGAAGCTCAAGGCCCTCAAGGAGCACTGGGAGCGGTACGAGTTCTTCTACCTCCACTTCAAGAAGACGGACGCCAAAGGGGAGGACGGGGACTTCTGGGGCAAGGTGGCGGAGATCGAGCGCTTTGACGCCCTTTTGCCGGAGCTCCTCGCCCTAAAGCCTGTGGTCCTGGCCCTCACCGGGGACCACTCCACCCCCGCCCTCTTAAAGGCCCACTCCTGGCACCCCGTGCCCCTCCTCCTCCACGGGCCTTACCTGCGGCGGGACGAGGCCAGGCGCTTCACGGAGGGAGAGGCGCTAAGAGGAAGCCTAGGGCACCTGCGTGGGGTGGAGCTCATGCCCCTCCTCCTGGCCCACGCCGGGCGGCTATTGAAGTACGGGGCCTAAGCGGTTAAAGGTACCCCGCCCGCCTGAGCTCCTCCTGGACCGCCTCCAGCACCAGCTCGTAGGCCCGGTCCAGGTCCACCCCCTTCAAGGTGGCCCCGGCGGCGGGCACGTGCCCCCCGCCTCCCAGCTTCAGGGCGATGTTCTGGGCGGAAACCCCGCCCCGGGAGCGGATGGACACCTTCACCCCCTCCTCCCGCTTGCGCAGGAAGACGGAAACCACGCTCCCCTCCACGTAGCGGATCAGACCCACGAAGTCGTCGGAGTCCTCCTCCTCCCGCTTGGCCTCCTCCGGCAGGTGGGCCGTGACCAAAAGCCCCCCGAAGTGGAAGGCCACGGTGGAGAGGACCTGGCCCATAAGGCGGAAGTAGGAGGGGGGGCGGAACTGCAGGCGGTCGGTGAGCTCGGCCAGCTTCACCCCGTAGCCCACCAACTCCGCCGCCACCTTGAGCACCTCGGGGGTGGTGTTGGCGAAGCGGAAGTTGCCGGTGTCCGTGAGGATGCCGGTGAGCACGGGGGTGGCGATCTCCGCCGTCCAGGCCACCCCCAGAAGGTCGATGAGGTCCTTGACCATCTGGGCCGTGGCCGCCTTGGAGGGGTCCACCACGGCAAGCTGGCCGAAGCGGGGGTTGGTGCCGTGGTGGTCGATGTTGATGACGAACCCCTCCACCGGCACCCCCACCACCCTCGAGGGGTCGGCGCTGTCCAAGGCCACCAAGGTGGCCCCGGGGGGAAGCTGGTCCACGGGGTCGGAGTACTCCTCCTCCTTGGGGAGGAAGCGGAGGAAGCGGGGGGGCTCGGCCACCCAGCGGGCGTCCTTGCCCAAGGCCTTGAGGGCCCTATAGAGCCCCAAGGAGCTCCCGATGGCGTCCCCATCGGGGTCCACGTGGGTGGCGATGTAGATGGGGCCCTCCACCGCCTTCAGGACCTCGGCCACGAGCCGCATCTTTTCCCAGTACTTGGGGTCAGGGGCGTTCCCGTCCACGAAGCCCATCCTACAGGTTCCACCCCCCCGCCACCTCGAGGACCTGCCCCGTGAGGTAGGGCTCCCGCACGAAGAAGAGCACCGCCCGGGCCACCTCCTCCAGGAGGGCGAGCCGCCCCATGGGGATCTCCTGAAGGGGCTTGGAAACGGAGTTCTCCGCCACCCCGGGGGCCACCACGTTGGCGGTGATCCCCGCCGAGGCAAAGCGCTTAGCGATGGCCTTGGTGTAAAGGACCACCCCCATCTTGGCGATGGCGTAGGGGGTGATGTGGGGCCGGGCGATGGGGTGGGTGGCCCCGGCGTAGCCCAGGTTGACGATGCGCCCATACCCCTGGGCCACCATAAGGGGGAGAACCTTCTGGGTGAGGAGGAAGGTGGCGGTGAGGTTGGTGTCCATAATCCAGCGCCACTCCTCCAAGGAAACCTCCTCTATGGGCTTGTAGAGGTAATCCCCCACGTTGTTCACCAGGACCCCCACCCCCCCCAGGTGGTAGCGCACCTCCTCCACGAGGCCCGCCACCTCCTCCTCCCGGGTGAGGTCGGCCCGCACCGTGATGGCCTTCACCCCCAAGGCCTCCGCCTCGGCCCGGGTGGCCTCGGCCAGGCCCTGGGAGGTGCGGTAGTGCACGGCCACGTGGAACCCCTCCTTGGCCAAGGCCAAGAGGATGGCCCGGCCAATGCCTTTTGCGCTTCCCGTGACCAAGGCGACCCTCATCCCAGATACCTCTCCAGAAGCGCCCGGGTAAAGGTGTTCAAGGGATACCGCAACCCCTCCTGCGGCGCTACCCAGGCCCAATCCAAAATCTCTGCGTTGGGCCTCACCTCCCCCTCGGCCTGGGCAATGTAGTTGAAGAGGAGCATGTGGGTGGGCCGGTAAAACTCCGGGCTGAATATGGCCTCCTGCACCAAAACCAAGCGGGCTGCACTCAGGCGAAGCCCCACTTCCTCCCGGAACTCCCGATTGAGGGCCTCCTCCAGGCTCTCCCCCCATTCCACCTTGCCCCCCGGTACCCCCCAAAGGCCCCGCCACTTGGCGGTGCGCACCAGGAGCACCTTACCCCCCTGCTCCACTAGGGCCCCCACCGTGGGGATGGGATACTGCGGGCGATCCTCCATACGTACCCAAGGCCAAGATACAGGGCCTGGAGGAGGACGAAGGTGAGGTAGGCCGCAGGCTGGTGGAAGAGGAGGAACACCCCGAGGAAGAAGAGCTGGGTGCTAAGCCCCAGGTTCACCACCCCCGCCAAGGCCCCCTCGTCCCAAAAGCGCAAGGGGTCCAGGCCCAAGCGCCTCTGTAGGGAAAGCTCCAAGGCCCGGATGGCGCGGTCCTGGGGGAGGAAGAGGCGGGCGTAAAGGCCCCGAAGGAGGCGGAGAAGGGGGGTTTCGGGGTCCGGGGGTTCCTCGGGAAGGGGAAGCCCCCGCGCCTCCCGGTAAAGCCTTTCCAGGTTGAAGTCAAAGGACTGGACCAGGGTGAAGACGACAAAGGCGAGGAACGCCTTCTCCCCCTCCCCCGTGCGCAGGGCCAGGGCCAGGAAGAGGGCGAGGTTGCCCAGGAGGTCCATCTCCGTGTCCAAATAGCGGCCCAAGGCGCTCACCTCCCCCCGAAGCCGGGCAAGCTGCCCGTCGGCGTTGTCCAGCACGGTCTTGAGCTGGAGGAGGCAGGCTGCCCAAAGGTCCTCGCCCCGGTAAAGGAGCCCGGCGGCGAGGAGGACCAGGCCCGTGTGGAGGAGGACCAGGTGGGGAGGGCGCACCGGGGTGGGAAGGAGGAGGCGCACCAGGAGGTGGGCCAGGGGGCGGAAGAGGAGAACGTTGAGGAACTCCTGCACTGGCCTAGCCTTGGCCCCCGGCACCATGGCTAGTCCTTCAGGTGGGCCAAGACCCAGGCCACCACCTCGTCCAGGGTCATGCCGCTGGTGTCCAGGACGAGGGCATCGGGGGCGGGGGCGCTTTGGGCCCGGTCCTTCTCGTCCCGCGCCAAGAGGTCCCGCAACACCGCCTCATAGGTCTCGGGCCGCTCCTGGGCCCGCCGCCTGGCCCGCACCTCGGGGCTTGCCGTGAGGTAGAACTTGTGGGGGGCCTCGGGAAACACCGCGGTGCCCATGTCCCGGCCCTCGGCCACGAAGGGCGGGGGCACCTCCTTGAGCCGCTCGTTCACCCAGGCCCGCACCCCCGGGTGGCGGGCCACCTCCGAGACCACCCGGTCCACCTCGAGGGTGTGAAGGAAGGGCGTGAGGTCCTCCCCATCCGCCAGAACCCGGTTTTCCCGCCCCGGCACCAGGCGCACCCGGTGCGCCTGGAGAAGCCGAAGAAGCCCGGCCTCGTCCTTAGGGTCCACCCCGGCCCTCAGGGCCAGGAAGGCCGCCGCCCGGTAGAGGAGGCCGCTGGAAAGGTAGGGCACCCCCAGGGCCTCCGCCACCCGCCTCGCCACGGAGCTTTTCCCCGAGGCGGAAGGCCCATCGAGGGTCACGATGCCCCGCATAGCCCAAGGAGGTCCCGGAAAAAGCCCGGGTAGGAGATCTCCGCCCACTCCGGCTCCCAAACCCTAACCCCCACGGGGAGGCCCGCCACGGCGAAGGCCATGGCGATGCGGTGGTCGTGGAAGGGCTCCACCTCCCCGCCGCGCACCCCACCGCCTTGGATCCTAAGCCAGTCCGGGCCCTCCTCCACCTCCACCCCCAAGGCCCTCAGGTTGTGAGCGATGGCCCGCACCCGGTCCGACTCTTTTACCCGGAGCTCGGAAAGGTTGGGGATGAAGGTCTCCCCTTCCGCCCAGGCGGCGGCGGCGGCCAGGATGGGCACCTCGTCCACCATGAGGGGGATGAGGGCGGGGTCCACGGAAACCCCCTTTAAGGGGCTATACCGGGCCCGGATGTAGCCCACGGGCTCCCCCGCCTCCCCCTCCAGGACCCGCCACTCCAGATCCGCCCCCATGTCCGAAAGGACCCGCAAAAGCCCGGTGCGGGTGGGGTTCAAGCCCACCCCCTCCACCACCACCTCCGAGCCAGGGGTGATGAGGGCCGCCACCAGGAAAAAGGCGGCGGAGGAAAAGTCCCCCGGCACCACCAGGTCCCGGGCGGGGAAAGGGTCCGTCCGGCGGGTCCGGACCCGGTTCCCCTCCACCCAAAGGGGCAGGCCAAAGTGGCGGAAAAGCCTTTCCGTGTGGTCCCGGGTGGGCAGGGGCTCCTCCACCTCCGTAACGCCCTCGGCAAAGAGGCCGGCGAGGAGGAGGGCGCTCTTCACCTGGGCGCTGGGCACGGGAAGGGTGTAGGGGATGCCCTGCAAGGGCGCCCCCCGCACCGCCAAGGGAGCCTTCTTTCCCCCTTCCCGCCCCTCCACCTTGGCCCCCATGGCCCGTAAGGGCTCCACCACCCGCCCCATGGGGCGGCGGCGCAGGGAGGCGTCCCCGGTCAGGACGGCGAAAAGCCCCTCCTGCCCGGCCAGGATCCCCAGGACAAGGCGCATGAGCGTCCCGGCGTTGCCGCAGTCCAAGACGTCCTCGGGCTCCTTCAGGCGCAGGCCCCGGCCCCGCACCCGGAAGTGGGGGCCTTCCTCGGCAATCTCCGCCCCCAAGGCCTCGAGGACCCGGGCGGTGGAGAGGGTGTCCCCGGCCTTGAGGGGGTAAAGGAGCCTTCCCTCTCCCTCCGCTAGGGCGAGAAGCATGAGGCCGCGATGGGTCACGGACTTGTCCCCGGGCACCCTTAAGGCCCCCCGCAAGGGGCCCGAGGGCCTGAGGTCCAGGTGGGCGCGGTCCATGCCCCCTAGTGTTGGGCGGGAAGGGGCGTTCGGTCAAGGGTGAGGCTTGGAAGATGGGAACGGGTTTCCTAGAATGGGGGGCAAGCATGGCCCTTTCCTGGCAAAGCCCGGTGTACTTGGAGCGGGGCCGCCTTTTGGACCGCTTGCCCGAGGAGGTGGGCTTTGTCCTCCACCTGCAGGCGCCGGCGGGCTTCGGCAAGAGCGTGTTGGCCGGGCAACTGGCGGCAAGGCTGGGGATGCGCACCCTGTGGGGAAGCGCCCTCTTGGGGGAGCCCCGAGTGCTTTTGGCCCGGGGCCTGGGCCTGCCCGAAGGCGCCCCCTGGGGGGCGGTCCTCGAGGCCCTCCGGCAGGCGCCCACCCTGGTGGTGCTGGAGGACCTCACGGGGGAGGAGAACCTCTCCCCCCTCCTCCGCACCCTGCCCTGCCTCCTGGTCCTGGCCAGCCGCAAACCCCTACCCTACCCCGAGCTTCCCAAGCTCCTGGCCGAGGGGAGGCTGGTGCGCTTGGGGCCCGAGGACCTCGCCTTTACCCCCGAGGAGGCCCAAGCCCTTTTCGGGGGCCGGGAGGGGTGGGAGGAGGCCCACCGGGCCACGGGAGGGTGGCCCCTACCCCTTTTCCTCGCCGCCCTCACGGGGCGGCCCCCGGAGGCGGAGGCCCTTCTGCAGGGCCTAAGGGAAAGCCTGAGCGAGGCCGAGTTCAGAGAAGGGCTTCTCCTCGCCGCCCTTCCCGTCCTCCCCCAGGCCCACGCCACCCCCGCCACGGAAAGCCTCTTCCAAAAAGGCCTGTTGCGCCTCACCCCCGAGGGCTTCCGCCTTCACGACCTCATGCGGGAGATGGCCCTAAGAAGCCTCCTCCCCGAGGTGCAGAAAGCGGTGCGGGAGGCGGGAACCCGGCTTCCCCCGGAGCTCCTTGCGGAGGCCTGCGCCGCCTCGGGGCTTAGGGAGGACCTCCTCGCCCTCCTGGAAAACCCCCTCCAGATCAACCTCCCGGCGGAGCGACTCCTGGCCTGGGAAGGGCTTTTGCGAACGGGGGGCGCCAGGGCCAGGCTACGCCTGGGGGAGGCGCTTTTGCAGTGCGGCAGGAAGGAGGGGTTTTCCCTTCTGGAAGGCCTTTTGCAGGAGGAACCGCAGATCGCCCTCATCGCCCTAGGGCACCTCGCCTACTACCTGGCCGAGCCCCGGCTGGGGAAGGACCTTTCCCGGGCCCGGGCCTACTTGGAGCGGGGCCTGGCCCTTTTAGACCGGGTATCGGGAGAGCTGGCGGGGCGCTTCCTCAACGACGTGGCCCGCGTGCCCTACGAGGAGGGAAAGCCCTTGGAGGCTGCGGGGCTTTTGGAGGAGGCCCTAAGGCGCCTTCCCCCCGGTAGCCCTTACCGCGCCGCCCCCCTCACCAACCTGGCCTTCTTGCGCTTCGAGCTCCAAGGGGACCTCCTGGGGCGGATCGCCGCCCTCGAGGAGCTTGGGCTTTCCCCTAGCTACACCCACGCCAACCTCCCCGGCCACCTGCGGGACCTGGGGCGGCTCTACCTCCTCTTGGGGGAAAGGGAGCGGGCCCGGGCGTACCTGAAGCGGGCCAAGGAGGCTCCCGGGAACCCCTTGGCCGCCCTCGAGGCCGCCCTGCTCCTCGCCCACCTGGAGGGGGACGCCGAGGCCCTCGCCCGCCTCGTGGCCCAGGCGGAGCTCTGGGAAAACCCGTACCTGGTGGCCCGGGGCAGGGCGCTTCTGGCGGAGCTTCGGGGAGACCCAAGCCTGGTGGAGGGGCTAGAAGGGTTTTTCCCCAGGCTCACCCTGGCCCTCCTCAAGCGCGACCCAAGCCTCCTCCCCCCCTACCCCGAGGAGCGGGAGGAGCGGCTTTACTGGCACGCCGCCCGCTACCGCCTTATGGGAAAGGAAGAGGACCTGGACGCCCTCCTCAAGCTCACCCAGGTGGGGACCCGCATCCTCCCCGGCCTCCTCCCCCTCTCCCTCCTGCCGCGCCACCGCCCCGAGCTCGCCCGGGCCTACCCCCTGGAGGAGGTCCTGCGCCTGGGCCCCCGGGAAGCCATCCTCCTCCGCCACGGGGAGATCCCCCCCTTGCGGGTGGAGGTCCTGGGGCGGTTCCGCCTGGAGGGCCCCTTGGGCCCCGTGGCCCTCAAGGGCAAGGCCAAGGAGGTCTTCGCCCTCCTCCTCCTGGGCCTTCCCCGGGAGGAGGTGGCCTTCGCCCTCTGGCCCGACCTCTCCGAGGAGGCCGCCCTCAACAACCTCAACGTCTGGCTCGCTCGGCTCAGGAAGGTCCTGGAGCCCTGGGGGGTGCCCACCTACCTCCTGGAGGCGGGCCTTTCCCGGGTGGAGGCAGACCTCTTCGCCCTAGAAAGGGCCTTGGCGGAGGGGAGGGCCGAGGAGGCGCTACGCCTTTACCAAGAGCCCCTCTTCCCCGGCCTAGACCACCCCCTTCTGGACCGCAGGCGGGAGGAGGTCTTCCACCGGGTGCGGGCCCTTTTCCTCAAGCAGGGCGAGCCCCCTTACCTGGAGCGCCTCTTGGAGCTAGACCCCCTGGACGAGGAGGCCCTTACCCTCCTGGTGGAAACCTGCCTGAAGAGGGGGCAAAGGGCCCGGGCCCGGCGGTTTTTGGAAGCTTACCGCAAGCGGCTTTGGGAAGAGCTTGGGGAAGGGCCCTCTCCTAAGCTCCAGGACCTCTTTAGCCGCCTTTCGGGCTAGCCCCGAGGAAGACTCCCTCCCCCTCCAAGGCGGCCTCCTCCCCCGCCGCCAGGAGGAGGGTGGCGGGGGGGCTCAGGGCCTCTTCCCCAAGCCGCGCCTCCCCCTCCAGGAGGGTGAGGACCAGGGGGGCGTCGGGGCGGAGGCAAAGCCGCCCCCGCAAGGGGTAGCGGAAGAGGTGGAAAAAGGGGGTGGCCAGGAGCCTTTCCCCTCCCTCCACGGGCTCAGAAGCCGCCTCGGGGATGGGGGTGGGCTCTAGAAGGGCCACCTCGAGAGCCTTCTCCAGGTGGAGCTCCCGGGGGCGGCCGTAATCGTACAGGCGGTAGGTGAGGTCCGAGGGGGTCTGGACCTCATAAACCCGCACCCCTGGCCCCAGGGCGTGGACCACCCCTGCGGGGAGGTAGACCACCTGGCCCCTTTCCACCCGCACCCGGTTTAGGACCTCGTCCAGGGTGCCCGCCTGCGCCTTTTCTGCCACCTCCTCCCGGGTCACGGGGCGGGAAAACCCGTAGACGATCTCCCCCGGCGCAAGCACGTACCAGGCCTCGTACTTGCCAGGCTTGCCCTCCAGCGGAAGGGCGTAGCCGTGGGGCGGGTGGACCTGGACGGAAAGCCAGTCCACGGGGTCCAAAAGCTTCACCAAAAGGGGTTCCTCACAAAGCCAGACCTCGCCGATCCCCGGGCCATAGCCCAAGGCGCTTCCCCCCCAGATGCGGGCCACGGGTTTGGGCGGGCAGGGCCGCATGGGGGTTAGCATAAGGGGTATGCGCGACCTGGACCGCGAGGAAACCTATCTGGTGGACCGCCAGGGGCTAGCCCTGGAGCTCAGGGACCTGGTGGGCTCCGGGCCCGTGCCCCAGGAGGCCTACCCCGCTCCCTACGCCGCCCTGGCCTACGGGGAGGCCCATTTCGCCGCCAAGGCCTTGGGCCTTCCCGACTGGACCGAAACCGGCACCCTCTTCCTCCTGGAAGGGGGCTACGACCTGGGGGAGGCGGCGGCCATGGGGGTGTTGGCGGAGTCGGGGCAGGTCAGGGTGGTGCGGGTGGGCTTCCGCCCCGGGGTGGACGTCCACCTGCCCCCAAGCCCCTTGAGCCCCTACCGCTACCTGCGCTTCCTCCTCTTGGCCACGGGAGAGGAGGCGGCCCTAAGGGAGGTGGACGAGGCCCTTTTGGCGGAAAGGCGCCGCCTCACCCCCGAGATCCCCCTGGAGGAAAACCCCGCCAAGTTCCTGGCCTACACCCTCTTGGAGCGGCTACCCCTCTTTTATAGCCCCTTCTTCCGCCCCCTGGAGGAGGCGGCGCAAAGCCTCTTCGCCCGCATCGGCAAAAGCCTCTCCCTCACCCCTCCCTTTAGCGCCCTGGAATTCTTCCTCACCGGCCTCGAGGCCCGCCACGAGCAAGGCGACCCCCTGGCGGCGGTCCTCCTGGGCGGAGGAGAAGCGGCCGGGCTCGCCAAGGAGATCCTGGAAACCCGGGTGGACGCCATCGCCGAGGTGCCTCCCCCAGAGGGAAGCCGCCTGGCCCAGGCCATGGCCCTCTGGTACCGCCTGGCCTGGACCGCCTACTACCTGGCCCTCCTCTACGGCGCCGACCCCTCGGACCAGGAGGTTCTGGAAAGGCTTCGGGAGATCACCTGATGGAGGTGCCGCCTTTCCCTAGGCCAGAGAGCCTCGAGGCGGCCATGGCCCTGCAGCGGGCGCTCCGCCAGCGGGTGGTCCTTTCCGGAAGCCTAGAGGGCAAAAAGCGCCTCGCCGCCCTGGACGCCTCCCACAAGCGGGGCAAACCTCTGGTGGCCGTGGCCCTCCTCTACCACCTGGAACAGGGCCCCTTGTTCGTGGGCAAAGGCCGGGTGCCGGAAGAGTCCCTTTTCCCCTACGTGCCTGGCTTCCTCTCCTTTCGCGAGGCCCCCGCCTACCTGGAGGCCCTCAAGGCCCTTCCCGAGCCCCCCGAGGTCCTCCTGGTGGACGGCCAGGGCATCGCCCACCCTCGGGGCCTGGGCATCGCCAGCCACCTCGGGGTCCACCTGGACCTCCCCAGCATCGGCGTGGCCAAGAGCCTTCTTTTCGGCCGTCTGGAAGGGCCCTTGCCCCAAGAGGCGGGAAGCGCCGTGCGCCTCCTTGCCCCCGACGGCCGCCCCATCGGCTACGCCTACCGGAGCCGCACCGGGGTAAAGCCCCTTTACGTTTCCCCGGGCCACCGCGTGGGCCTGGAGGAGGCCTTGGCCTTCGTGAAGCGCCTGCCCACCCGCTTCCGCCTGCCCGAGCCCCTGCGCCTTGCCCACCTGGAGGCGGGCCGGGCCCTGGCCGCCTTAGACTAACCTCGTGGAAGCCGCAAAGCCTAACCCCGTCTACCGGGCCGCCTGGTACCTGGCCCGCTTCCTCCTGCACACCCTCTTCGGCTACCGGGTGGAGGGAGCGGAACACGTGCCCCAGGAAGGCCCGGTGATCCTGGCCGCCAACCACCTCTCCATCCTGGACCCCATCGCCATCGGGGCCGGGGTGCAGCGCCCCGTGAGCTTCCTGGCCCGGGCCGACGTCTTCCGCCTCCCCCTGCTCGCCTGGCTCCTTCCCCACCTTTACGCCATCCCCGTGGAACGGGGGCAAAGCGACCTCTTCGCCATCAAAAGCGCCCTCCGCGCCCTGGAAAGGGGGATGGCCTTCGGCATTTTCCCCGAGGGCACCCGCAGCCGCACCGGCAAGCTCCAGCCCTTCAAGACCGGGGTGGCGGCCATCGCCCTGCGCACGGGAAGCCCCGTGGTGCCGGTGGCGGTGGTGGGCACCGACCGGGCCTGGCCCGTGGGCCGCAAGCTCTTCCGCCTGCGCCGGCCCATCCGGGTGGTCTACGGCAAGCCCATTTTCGTTCCAAGGGCGGAGCGGATTTCCCGCCAGGAGCTAGAAAACCTGACCCGGGAGATAGAGGCCAGGGTACGGGAACTTCTCCCCCCCGAGTACCGCTAGAGCCAATGCTTCCGTTATCACACATTGCTATATATAGTGATAGAAATAGGTCAGGCTATTGCGCAAAAGCTTTCAGGCGTGATATAGTCCCTGCGGAAGGGAAAAGAGGAAGGAGGTGAAGAATGGCAGCAAAGAAAACGGTGACCAAAGCGGATCTGGTGGACCAGGTGGCCTCCACCACGGGCCTCAAGAAGAAGGACGTGAAGGCGGCGGTGGACGCCTTCTTGGCCAAGGTGGAAGAGGCCCTCTCCGCCGGCAACAAGGTGCAGCTCACCGGCTTCGGCACCTTTGAGGTGCGCAAGCGGAAGGCCCGCACCGGCGTGAAGCCCGGCACCAAGGAGAAGATCAAGATCCCCGCCACCCAGTACCCCGCCTTCAAGCCGGGGAAGGCCCTCAAGGAGAAGGTCAAGAAGTAGGTATTCCCTTCCCCCAGGGGGCACAAGCCCCCTGGGTTTATCCTTTAGACCCCGCCCAAGGCCCCGCCCGGCTTGATCTTGGGCACCACCCGGGGCGCTTCCTTTTCCTCCCGCTCCTCGGGCTTATCCTCCTCCAAGGGAAGGCCCTCCACCACCCTTTGGAACTCCTCGGCAGTCAAGGTTTCCCGCTCCAGAAGGGTTTCCGCCACCCGCTCCAGGACCTCCCTCTTTTCCTCCAAGAGGCGCTTTACCCGGGCATACTGCTCCTCGATGAGGCGGCGCACCGCCTCGTCAATCCGCTTGGCGGTTTCCTCGGAGTACTGGCGCACGTCGTACCCCCCGAGGTAGGTGTCCTCCCGCACCGCATAGGCCACGGGGCCGAACTCAGGGTGCATGCCCCATTCCGTGATCATGCGCCGGGCCAGCTCCGTGGCCTGACGGAAATCGTTCTCCGCCCCCGTGGTGACGTCCTCAAACACCAGCTCCTCCGCCGCCCGCCCCGCCAAGGCCACGGCGATCTGGTCCAGAAGCCGCTTCCTAGACCAGTGGAGCATGTCCTCGCGCCGGGGCATCATGAAGCCCAAGGCCCGCCCCCGGGGGACGATGGTCACCTTGTGCACCCCGTCGGCGTGTTCCAGGAAGTGGGCGGCCAAGGCGTGCCCCGCCTCGTGGTAGGCGGTGATCTGCCGGTCCCGGGGCGTGAGGACCAGGCTTTTCTTGGCCGGACCCATCATCACCCGGTCCGCCGCCTCCTCCAGGTCCTTCATGGTGATCTTCTTCCGCCCTTCCCGGGCGGCCAGCAGGGCGGCCTCGTTTAAGAGGTTCTCCAGGTCCGCCCCCACGAAGCCAGGGGTGCGTTTGGCCAAAAGGGCCAGGTCCACGTCCTCCGCCAAAGGCTTACCCCGGGCGTGGATGCGCAAAATCTGCTCCCGCCCTCGAACGTCCGGGGCGTCGATGGCCACTTGGCGGTCAAAGCGGCCCGGACGGAGAAGGGCGGGGTCTAGGACGTCGGGGCGGTTGGTGGCCGCCATCACGATAATGGTGGAGTCCTTCTCAAACCCATCCATCTCCACCAGGAGTTGGTTCAGGGTCTGTTCCCGCTCGTCGTTCCCGCCCCCAACCCCGGCCCCCCGCCGGCGGCCCACCGCATCGATTTCATCGATGAAGACGATGCAGGGGGCGTGGCGCTTGGCGGTTTCAAAGAGGTCCCGCACCCGGGCCGCCCCCACCCCCACGAACATCTCCACGAAGTCGGAGCCCGAGGCGGTGATGAAGGGCACCTTGGCCTCCCCGGCCACCGCCCGGGCGATATGGGTCTTCCCCACCCCCGGAGGGCCCACCAGAAGCACCCCCTTGGGGATGCGGGCCCCCATCTCGTGGAAGCGGGCGGGGTTTTTCAAGAACTCCACAATCTCCTTGAGCTCCTCCTTGGCCTCCTCGGCCCCCGCCACGTCCTTGAAGGTCACCTTGGGGGCCTCGGTGAGCACCTTGGCCCGGCTTTTGGTGAAGCTAAAGGCGGAATCGGAAGGGCCGGCCCTGCCCGTGCGGGAAAAGTAAAAAAGCGCCCCGATGAGAAGGCCCACCAGCAACAGGGGCCAGAGGAAGCCCAGGGGGCTTTGCCCCTGAGGCGGCTCTACCCGCACGCTCACTCCCCGCCGGGTCCAGGACTCTAAGGTGGCGTTGTCGGGAGGGCTTGCGGCGTAGGTGGTGAAGGAGGACCCGTCCACCAAGGTGCCCTGGATGCGGGTGTCCCCGGCCCGCACCACCACCTCCTTGACCCGGCCCGCCTGCAGGTCCTCGAGGAAGGTGGTGTAGTTCACCGCCCCCCCACCGCCCCCCACCGTACCCGCCAGGCTGAAGGCCCAGGCCAAGAGGAGCAAGCCCAGGACGAAAACCAGGAAGTTCAACGGAAACCGGGACATGTCTTCTTCTAGGGTACACGCAAGGCCAGGCTTCAGGGTAGCCCGCGGCACCATGACATAACCTTGCTCAACTCTCTTGACTAATCCTTATGGGGCCCTTTATGCTTAGGGTTGAGAGGTGAGGTATGGCTAAGGCAGTGGGCATTGACCTGGGCACCACCAACAGCGTGATCGCCGTGATGGAGGGCGGCAAGCCCGTGGTGCTGGAAAACGCCGAGGGGGAGCGGGTTACTCCCAGCGTGGTGGCCTTCCGGGACGGGGAAACCCTGGTGGGCCGCATGGCCAAGCGCCAGGCGGTCTTGAACCCGGAAGGGACGATCTTTGAGATCAAGCGCTTCATCGGCCGCCGCTGGGAGGAGGTGCAGGAGGAGGCCAAGCGGGTCCCCTACAAGGTGGTCCCGGGGCCCGACGGCGGCGTGCGGGTGGAGGTGAAGGGGAAGCTCTACACCCCCGAGGAGATCAGCGCCATGATCCTCCGCAAGCTGGTGGAGGACGCTTCCAAGAAGCTCGGGGAGAGGATCACCAAGGCGGTGATCACCGTGCCCGCCTACTTCAACAACGCCCAGCGGGAGGCCACGGCCAACGCCGGGCGCATCGCGGGCCTCGAGGTCTTGCGCATCATCAACGAGCCCACCGCCGCCGCTTTGGCCTACGGCCTGGACAAGAAGGGTAACGAGACAGTTTTGGTCTTCGACCTGGGCGGCGGCACCTTTGACGTCACCATCCTGGAGATCGGCGAGGGGGTCTTCGAGGTGAAGGCCACCTCCGGGGACACCCACCTGGGCGGCAGCGACATGGACCACGCCATCGTCAACTGGGTGGCGGAGGAGTTCAAGAAGGAGTACGGGGTGGACCTCAGGGCGGACCGCCAGGCCCTGCAACGCCTCATCGAAGCGGCGGAGAAGGCCAAGATCGAGCTCTCCAGCATGACGGAGACCACCCTCAGCCTCCCCTTCATCGCCCTGGACCCCGCCAGCAAGACCCCCCTGCACCTGGAGAAGAAGCTCACCCGGGCCAAGTTCGAGGAGCTCATCGAACCCCTCCTGAAGCGCCTGCGGGGCCCGGTGGAGCAGGCCCTGAAGGACGCCGGGCTTTCCCCCAGCCAGATTGACGAGGTGATCCTGGTGGGCGGGGCCACCCGGGTGCCCGCGGTGCAACGGGTGGTGAGGGAGCTTCTGGGCAAGGAGCCCAACCGCTCCGTGAACCCCGACGAGGTGGTGGCCATGGGGGCCGCCATCCAGGCCGGGGTCCTCATGGGCGAGGTGCGGGACGTGGTCCTCCTGGACGTCACCCCCCTCTCCCTGGGCGTGGAAACCAAGGGCGGGGTGATGACCGTCCTCATCCCCCGGAACACCACCATCCCCACCCGCAAGTGCGAGATCTTCACCACCGCCGAGCACAACCAGACCGCGGTGGAGATCCACGTCCTCCAGGGCGAGCGCCCCATGGCCGCCGACAACAAGAGCCTGGGCCGCTTCCGCCTGGAAGGCATCCCGCCCATGCCCGCAGGGGTACCCCAGATTGAGGTCTGCTTTGACATCGACGCCAACGGCATCCTCCACGTGACCGCCCGGGAGAAGTCCACGGGTAAGGAGGCTTCCATCACCATCCAGAACACCACCACCCTCTCCGAGGAGGAGATCCAAAGGATGATCGAGGAGGCCCAGCGCCACGCGGAGGAGGACCGCCGCCGCAAGGAGCACGCCGAGCTCAAGAACACCCTGGACTCCGCCCGCATCCAGGCGGAAAGGGTCCTCTCCGAGAAGCAAGGCACCCCTGAGGCCAAGGCCCGCCTCGAGGCGGCCATCCAGAAGGCCAAGGAACTGGTGGAACGGGACGCCCCCGACCCCGAGCTCAAGGCGGCCACCGAGGAGCTCCTCAAGGCGGTGGAGGCCTACGAGAAGGGGGCCACAACCGGCGGCAAAGGCCCGGACGACGTGATTGACGCCGAGTACAAGCCGGCCGACTAAGGCCAAGCCCTAAGGGGCCCCGCCCTTAGGGGCGGGGCCCAGCACCCCAGGAGGCAGGATGGAGAAGGAACGGAACGAAAACACCCTGGAGCGCGACCTCCAGGCGGTGGAAAAGGAAGCCTTGGCCCTGGAGGAAAAGCTCCAAGCCGCCGAGGAGGAGCTCAAGCGCTTTAAAGACCAGTACCTGCGCCTCCTCGCCGACTTTGACAACTACCGCAAGCGCATGGAGGAGGAGCTCAGGCTTCGGGAGCGGGAAGGGGTTTTGAAGGCGGTGCGGGCCCTGCTCCCCGTGCTAGACGACCTGGAGCGGGCCTTGGAGTTCGCCGAGGCCAGGCCGGAGAGCATCCTCCAGGGGGTCAAGGCGGTGCGGGAAGGCTTCTTCCGCATCCTGGCTGGGCTCGGGGTGGAGGAGGTGCCCGGGGAAGGCCAGGCCTTCGACCCCCGCTACCACGAGGCCATCGGCCTGCTCCCCGGGGAGCCGGGCAAGGTGGCCCGGGTCTTCCAGCGGGGCTTCCGCCTGGGAGAGGCCCTGGTGCGCCCGGCCCGGGTGGCGGTGGGCGAGGAGAAGAGCCCGGAGGAAGAGGGCGTGGAGTAGACCATGAAGGACTACTACGCCATCCTGGGCGTCCCCAAAAACGCCACGCAGGAGGAGATCAAAAGGGCCTACAAGCGCCTGGCCCGCCAGTACCACCCTGACGTCAACAAAAGCCCCGAGGCAGAGGAGAAGTTCAAGGAGATCAACGAGGCCTACGCCGTCCTCTCCGACCCGGAAAAGCGGAAAATTTACGATACCTACGGCACCACCACGCCCCCGCCGCCCCCTCCCCCCGGCGGCTACGACTTCTCCGGCTTCGACGTGGAGGACTTCTCCGATTTCTTCCAAGAGCTTTTCGGTGGGGGGCTCTTTGGCCGCAGGGGCCGGAGGCGGGGCCGGGACGTGCGGGCCGAGCTCCCCCTCACCCTGGAGGAGGCCTTCCACGGGGGGGAACGGGTCTTGGAGGTGGGTGGCCGCCGGGTTTCCGTGCGTATCCCCCCGGGGGTGCAGGAAGGGAGCGTGATCCGGGTGCCGGGCATGGGCGGGCCCGGGGAGCCCCCGGGGGACCTCCTCCTTCACGTGCGCCTCCTCCCCCACCCCACCTTCCGCCTCGAGGGGAACGACCTCTACGCCACCTTGGACGTCCCCGCCCCCATCGCCGTGGTGGGGGGCAAGGTGCGGGCGGAAACCCTGGAAGGCCCGGTGGAGGTCACCATCCCGCCCCGGACCCAGGCGGGCCGGAAGCTACGGCTAAAGGGGAAGGGCTTCCCTGGCCCCTCGGGGAGGGGGGATTTGTACCTGGAGGTGCGCCTCACCATCCCCGAACGCCTTAGCCCCGAGGAGGAAGCCCTTTGGAAAAAGCTAGCGGAGGCGTACTATGCTCGCGCGTAGCGAGTGGCTTTCCCTGGAGGCCTTGGCGGAGTACGGCCTCTCCCTGGGGGCCGTGCGGGCCTACGTGGAGATCGGCTTCGTGGAACCTGTGGTGATGGCGGGCACCTGGTACTTCCGGCGGGAAGACCTCCACCGCATGGCCAAGGCCGAGCGCATCCGCAAGGACCTTGGGGCCAACCTCATCGGGGCCGCCTTGGTGGTGGAGATCCTGGAAAGGCGCTAGGCCCCGGGACATCTTTACCGCCCCTTTTCTGCTAAACTCCAGACAAAGCGTTCCCTTCCCCGCCAATCCTTGACGCCGGCTTCGCCTCATTTTCGTTTCTCTCTTTTCAATCTTCTTGACAATATGCATGTCAAGTGATACGCTTAGGCTAGCAGGAGGCAAGGGGTATGAACCTGGAACGCTGGACGCAAGCCGCCCGCGAAGCCCTAGCCCAGGCGCAGGTCCTGGCCCGGGAGATGAAGCACCAGGCCATCGACCTGCCCCACCTCTGGGTGGTCCTCCTTAAGGACCCCAAGGGCCTTGCCTGGCGCCTTCTGGAGAAGGCGGGGGCCGACCCCAAAGCGCTCAAAGAGCTCCAGGAACGAGAGCTCGCCCGGCTGCCCAAGGTGGAAGGGGCGGAAGGAGGGCAGTACCTCACCAGCCGCCTCTCCGGGGCCTTTAACCGGGCCGAGGCCCTGATGGCGGAGCTCAAGGACCGCTTCGTGGCCCTGGACATCCTGGTCCTGGCCCTGGGCGAGGCCACCCCCGGGCTTCCCGGCTTAGAACCCCTAAAGAAAGCCCTGCAAGAGCTAAGAGGAGGGAAGACCGTGCAGACGGAACATGCGGAAAGCACCTACAACGCCTTGGAACAGTACGGCATTGACCTGACCCAGATGGCCGCCGAGGGGAAGCTAGATCCCGTGATCGGCCGGGACGAGGAGATCCGGCGGGTGATCCAGATCCTCCTCCGCCGCACCAAGAACAACCCCGTGCTCATCGGCGAACCCGGCGTGGGGAAGACCGCCATCGTGGAGGGCTTGGCCCAGCGCATCGTCAAGGGGGATGTGCCGGAGGGCCTCAAGGGCAAGCGCATCATCTCCTTGCAGATGGGCTCCCTCCTGGCCGGGGCCAAGTACCGGGGCGAGTTCGAGGAGCGCCTGAAGGCGGTGATCCAGGAGGTGGTGCAGTCCCAAGGGGAGATCATCCTCTTCATCGACGAGCTCCACACCGTGGTGGGGGCGGGCAAGGCGGAAGGCGCCGTGGACGCCGGGAACATGCTCAAGCCCGCCTTGGCCCGGGGGGAGCTCAGGCTCATCGGGGCCACCACCTTGGACGAGTACCGGGAGATCGAAAAGGACCCCGCCCTGGAGCGCCGCTTCCAGCCCGTCTACGTGGACGAGCCCAGCGTGGAGGACACCATCTCCATCCTCCGGGGCATCAAGGAAAAGTATGAGGTCCACCACGGGGTGCGCATCTCCGACCCCGCCCTCGTGGCGGCGGCGGTCCTTTCCCACCGCTACATCCCGGAAAGGCGCCTCCCCGACAAGGCCATCGACCTCATCGACGAGGCGGCGGCCCGCCTCCGCATGGCCTTGGAGAGCGCCCCGGAAGAGATCGACGCCCTGGAGCGGAAGAAGCTCCAGCTGGAGATAGAAAGGGAGGCCCTCAAGAAGGAGAAGGACCCGGACTCCCAAGAGCGCCTCAAGGCCATCGAGGCGGAGATCGCCGAGCTCACCAAGGAAATAGAGAAGCTGCGGGCGGAGTGGGAGGCGGAGCGGGAGATCCTGAAGAAGCTCCGCGAGGCGCAACAGCGCCTGGACGAGGTGCGGCGCCAGATTGAGATGGCCGAGCGCCAGTACGACCTGAACCGGGCAGCGGAGCTGCGCTACGGCGAACTCCCCCGCCTCGAGGCCGAGGTGGAGGCCCTCTCCGAGAAGCTTCGGGGGGCCAGGTTCGTGCGCCTGGAGGTCACCGAGGAGGACATCGCCGAGATCGTCTCCCGCTGGACGGGGATCCCCGTTTCCCGGCTTTTGGAAGGGGAGCGGGAGAAGCTTCTGCGCCTGGAGGAGGAGCTCCACAAGCGGGTGGTGGGCCAGGAGGAGGCCATTCAGGCGGTGGCCGACGCCATCCGCCGGGCCCGGGCCGGGCTCAAGGACCCCAACCGCCCCATCGGGAGCTTCCTCTTCCTGGGGCCTACCGGGGTGGGCAAGACGGAGCTGGCCAAGACCCTGGCCGCCACCCTCTTCGACACCGAGGAGGCCATGGTGCGCATCGACATGACGGAGTACATGGAAAAGCATGCGGTGAGCCGCCTCATCGGGGCCCCGCCCGGCTACGTGGGCTACGAGGAAGGGGGCCAGCTCACCGAGGCGGTGCGGCGCCGTCCCTACACCGTCATCCTCTTTGACGAGATCGAGAAGGCCCACCCTGACGTCTTCAACATCCTCCTGCAAATCCTGGATGACGGACGCCTCACGGACAGCCACGGGCGCACCGTGGACTTCCGCAACACCGTCATCATCCTCACCTCCAACCTGGGGAGCCCCTTGATCCTGGAGGGCATCCAAAAGGGCCTGCCTTACGAACGGATCCGGGAGGAGGTCTTTGCCGTCTTGCAGAAGCACTTCCGCCCCGAGTTCCTGAACCGCCTGGACGAGATCGTGGTCTTCCGGCCGCTTTCCCGGGAGCAGATCCGGGCCATCGTGGAGATCCAGCTTGGAAACCTCCGGGCCCGGCTGGCGGAAAAGCGCATCAGCCTGGAGCTCACCGAGGCCGCTAAGGACTTCCTGGCGGAAAGGGGCTACGATCCCGTTTTCGGCGCCAGGCCCCTGAAGCGGGTGATTCAGCGGGAGCTGGAAACCCCCTTGGCCAAGAGGATCCTGGCGGGGGAGGTGAAGGAAGGGGACAAGGTGGTGGTGGACGCCACGCCCCAGGGTCTCGTCTTCCGCACCCCGGAGCGGGTGCAGGCCTAAAGGAGGTAGGGTATGGATGCGCTGGAGGTGCTCAGGCAGGCCTACCAAGACGAGCTCCTAGACGCCCTGCGGGCGGAGCGGGCAGCGGAAAGCGTCCCTTACCCCCACATCCAGGCCCTCCTCCAGGAGGTGGCCTCCCGGGAGCGGGCGCACGCCGAGGCCATCGCCGAGGCCCTGCGGAAGCGGGGGGCCTCCCTGCCCCCCGCCCCCAAAGCGGAGGAGGGAGGCTTTGAGGCCATGCTCCGCCTCCTTTCCGAGGAGGGGTTTGACCGGACCTACTACCTGGAGAGCACCTTTCCTGACCCCGAGCTGGAAGCCCTCTTCACCCGGCTCGGCCAGGAGGAAAGGCTGAACCAGGAAGCGGTGCGGAAAGCGGTGGCGCTTATCGGAGGGAACCTATGATCACCAAGGCAGAAATCCAAAGGCTACGTGAGGTCATCGGCAAGGCGGAAGGTCCCGTGCTCTCCCTGTACCTGGACGTGAACCCGGCCAAGCCGGAAAACGCCTCCCGGGCTTACGCCCTCCGGGCCAAGGACGCCATGAAGGCCCTCAAGGTGCCGGAGGACCTGTCGGAAAGGGTCTTGGAGGTCCTGAAGAACCAGGTCCTGGAGGCCAAGACCGCGGTCTTCTTCGCCGGGGAAGACCTCTTTGAGGTCCTCCTCCTTCAGGTGGAGCTCCCCCTGGTGAGCGGGGTGAGGACCCATTTCCTGGACGAGAAGGAAAACCGCCTGCTCACCGACGGGGCCTTGGCCCACTGGGGCGAGCCTTTCCTCTTGCCCCTGGTCTACGCCCTGGATGAGTACGAGCGCTACGGCGTGGTCTACGTGGACCAGGAGCGCTGGCGGGTCTTCGAGGTCTTCCTGGGGGAGATCGAGGAGGTCCACGACGCCTTCCTGGCCCTGGACACCGAGGCCTGGCGCCGCCTTTCCCTGGACGCCCCGGGGCGCCGCTTCAACCTGGCGGGCATCTCCCGGGGCGGGGCGGGGCAGGACCTCTTCGCCAAGCGCCTCGAGGCCTGGGAGGAACGCTTCTACAAGGCCTTGGCCCATGAGCTGGAAAAGCTGGTGGAGGCTCGAGGCTTTACCCGCCTCGTCCTCATGGGCCCCGAGGAGCACACCAAGCTCTTCTTGGGCTACCTGCCCAAGCGCCTGAAGGAGAAGGCGGTGGCCCTCCTCCCCTCCCTCCCCCACCCCAACGCCACCCCGGGCCAGGTCCTGAAGCGGCTGGAGCCGGAGCTTGTGGCCATCGAGCGGGCCAAAGAGGTAGAGCTCCTAAAGCACCTGGAGGAAGCCTATCCCAAGGCGGTGTTCGGCCCCGAGGTGCTGGAGAGGGTGCAGGAGGGGCGGGTGGAGGTCTGGGTCCTTCCCTGGACCCTGGACCAGGGGGTTTACGCCTGCGATGGTTCCTACTTCGCCGAGGAGGCCAAGGCCCTCTCGGCCTGCGGGCGGCCAGAGGCCAAGCCCCTGGCCGTGGTGTTGCCCGAGCTCGCCGCCGGCTACGCCACCAAGCTGGAGTTCGTGCGCGGCGAGGCGGAAAAACGGCTTCTTGAGCGCGGGGGGATGGCCGCGCTCTTGAGGTGGTAAGGAGGTGAGGTATGGTTCGGTTTGATCCTTTCAGGGAGCTGGAGGAGTTGCAGGAAAGGCTAGCGCGGGCCTTTTCGCCCCAAGGGCAAGGGCCTAGGGTCTACGCCCCGCCCGTGGACGTGGTGGAGGACACCGAGGGGCTCCACCTCCTCGTCTACCTCCCCGGGGTGGAGCCCGAGAAGGTGGAGGTGGTGGCGGAGGAGGGCGTGCTCTCCGTGAAGGCGGAGCGCCCCTTGGAAAAGCAGGAAGGAATAACCTACCACCGCTTGGAAGGCCCCTACGGCACCTTCGCCCGGAGCTTCAACGTCCCCAGCACCTACGACCTTTCCCGGGTACAGGCCCGGTTCCGCCACGGGGTCCTGCACCTTTTGGTACCCAAGGCGGAGGCCACGCGGCCTAAGAAGATCCAGGTCCAGGTGGAGTGAGGAGGTGAGGTATGCGGCGCACGGTTCGGTACATCCTCGCTACCTCTAACCCCATGGGCGACCTCGAGGCCTTGGAAAAGTTCGTTAAGGTGGCCCCGGACACGGGGGCGGACGCCATCGCCGTCATCGGCAACCTCATGCCCAAGACGGCGAAAAGCCGGGACTACGCCACCTTCTTCCGGATCCTGGCCGAGGCGCACCTGCCCACCGCCTACATCCCCGGCCCCGAGGACGCCCCCATCTGGGAGTACTTGCGGGAAGCGGCCAACATCGAGCTGGTCCGCCCCGAGATGCGGAGCGTCCACGAAACCTTCACCTTCTGGAAGGGCCCCTACCTGGTGGCGGGGATGGGCGGGACCATCGCCGACGACGGCGAGCCCGAGGAGCACGAGGCCCTGCGCTACCCCGCCTGGGTGGCGGAGTACCACCTAAAAACCCTTTGGGAGCTCAAGGACTACCCTCGGATCTTCCTCTTCCACACCATGCCCTACCACAAGGGCCTGGGCGAGGGAGGTTCCCACGAGGTGGCCCACCTCATCAAGACCCACAACCCCCTCCTGGCCATCGTGGCCGGCAAGGGCCAGAAGCACGAGATGCTGGGGGCGAGCTGGGTGGTGGTCCCCGGGGACCTTTCCGAAGGGGAGTTCAGCCTCTTGGACCTAAAGGCGAAGAAGTTGGAGACGGGGAACGTACGCTAGTTAACCCTAGTGAGGGGGGCCACCCCTCATCCTTAGGAGGTGAAGCATGGACAAGGAAAGCCTCATCCAAGGCCTCAACCAGGACCTCGCCCACGAGTACCAGGCCATCATCCAATACGTCACCTATGCCGCCACCGTAACGGGCATCCACAGGGGGGAGCTGAAGGAGTTCTTCCTGGCAGAAATCCAAGACGAGCTCCGCCACGCCCAGTTCCTGGCGGACAAGATCGCCGCCCTTGGAGGCAAGCCCACCACGGTGCCCGCCCCTGTGCCCGAGGCCACCACGCCCCGGGCCATGCTGGAGGCCATTCTACGGGCGGAAGAGGAGACCATTGCCCGCTACGTGGAGCGGATGAAGCAGGCCGAAGCCCTCGGGGACTACGGCCTGGCCAACGACCTCCAGGAGATCCTCTCCGAGGAAACCCGGCACAAGGAGGAGACGGAAAAGCTCCTCCGGGGAGGCTGGCAGGAGTAGCCGTGCTGGCGGTCTGCCCCAAGTGCGGCGCCAAAAACCGGTTAGGGACGCCCCCGCCCGGCCAGGTCCCGGTCTGCGGGGCCTGCAAAGCCCCCTTGCCCTGGATCGTGGCGGCGGACGAGAAACGCTTCCAAGAAGAGGTGGCGGGGGCGCCCCTGGTCCTGGTGGACTTCTGGGCCCCCTGGTGCGGGCCCTGCCGCATGGTGGCCCCCGTTTTGGAAGCCCTGGCCCAGGAGCAGGCCGGCAAGCTCAAGGTGGTGAAGGTGAACACCGACGAGAACCCCGGCCTCGCCGCCCGCTATGGAATAAGGAGCATCCCCACCCTGGTCCTCTTCCAACGGGGCCACCCGGTGGCCACCTGGGTGGGAGCGAGCCCCAAGCGGGTCCTCGAGGAGCGCCTGAGGCCCTATCTGGCCTGAGGGAGGTGGAGGATGCTGGAAAAGCTTTGGCCCTTTGGCAGGAACCGGGTGCGCAAGGCCTTTGAAGAAGCCTTAGAAAAGGCCTTCCAGGAGGTGGAAACTCTGGAGCCCCTCTCGGAGCTCTCCGAGCACGAGGACCACTACCTCCTCAAGGTGGAGGTGCCGGGCCTCGGCCCGGAAAACCTGGAGGTGCGCCTGGAGGGGGACCAGCTGGTGATTGAGGGGGAAAAGCAGGAGGAAAAGCGCACCAAACACCTCTCCGAAATCGTCTACGGCAAGATCTACCGCGCCTACCTCCTGCCCAAGGACGCCAAGAAGGAGGGCATCACGGCCCGCCTGAGCAAAGGGGTCTTGGAGGTGCGGATCCCGCGGGAGAAGCGCCCTGCGGAACCCCCGGTGAAGATCCCCGTGCAGGAAGCCTAGGGGATGCCCCGCCTTACGGCGGGGTATCTCTTTATCAATAAAGTTGATAAATCTACACGCAATCTTTTATCCTAGCACATGGAGGGATAACCATGTTGATGAAGGTAGCGGAGTTTGAAAGGCTCTTCCGCCTGGCGGCGGGGCTAGACGTGGACAAAAACGACCTCAAGCGGCTTTCCGACTTCCTCCGCAACAAGCTTTACGACCTCTTGGTGGTGGCGGAGCGGAACGCCAAGTACAACGGCCGGGACCTCATCCTTGAGCCTGACCTTCCCATCCCCAAGGGCCTCCAGGAAACCCTGAAGGAGTTTCGTCAGATGGACACCACCTTGGAGCTCAAGCCCGTCTTGGACGCCCTGGCCGCCTTGCCGCTTCTGGACCTAGAGGTGGCGGAGGACGTGCGCCAGCTCCTCCCCGAGCTGGCTGGAGCCTTGGTGGTGGCCTACGCCCGCACCCTCAAGGAGCTGGACCCCGCCCTTAAGAACCCGCAACCCCCCCACCACGAGCGGGCGGAGCGGGTCTTCAACCTCCTCCTCTAGCCATGCAAGAAACCCTTCTCGCCCTTTACCGGGGGGCCACCCGCCTGGTCTTCAACCTGGTGGTGGTGGCCCTCCTGGTGGGCCTCTTCGTGGGGGTGGGGCGCACCTTTTTGGAGCTCGGCCTTACCCTTAGCGAACCCACGGTGCGTCTGGGCCTTAAAGAGCTCGTCACCAACGTATTGAGTTTGATCATCGTCCTGGAACTTGTCCGGGTCTTTGTGGAATATTTTGAGTTGGAACGGGTGCGCCTCGAGGTCCTGATGGAGATCGGGGTGGCCCTAGCCTTGCGGGAGCTTCTCCTCCTCCTCTTTGCCGAAAAGCTCTCGGGCTTGGACCTCTTCCTCTGGACCCTGGGGATCCTGAGCCTGGTGGCGGGGCGCACCCTGGCGGTGCAGTTTTCCCCAAGGAGGGCACGATGAAGGTGGAAGAGGTGGTGCTCCCCGGCGTGGGGCGCAAGTTCACCGTCACTGTGCAAAGCGGGGATCGGCTCGTCATCGTGGTCCACCACTCGGGCAAGCGGGAACTCCAGTACTTCGAGGCCGGGGAGGAGGACGAGCCCACCGCCACCCTGGACCTCACCGACGAGGAGGCCCGGGAACTGGGAGCCATCCTGGCCGGGGTCCTCTTCCACCCCGAGGCGGTGGGGGACACCCAGAGCAAGCTGGGGGCCAAGGTGATCGAGTGGATCAAGGTCCTCCCTGGCTCGAGGCTGGCAGGCCGGAAGGTGGGGGAGCTTCCCTTGCCCCCCGGGGCCCACCTCCTGGCCGTGGACCGGCCCGGGGCCCCTCTAATCCCCAACCCGGGCCCCGAGGTCACCCTGGAGGTGGGGGACACCCTGGTGGTGGCGGGAAGCCGCGAGGCGGTGGAAGCCCTGAAGAGGAGCCTCTAATGCACCCCTCGGTGGAAGCCTTCGCCCTGGCCGCCGGGCTCTTAGCCCTGGGGGCTGCCTTGGTGCACCGCTTCGGCTTCCCACCCCTTCCCGTCTACCTCCTCGCCGGGCTTTTAGTGGGGGAAAGGCTTCCCGTGGAGGAGCTCGAGCCCCTGCCCTCCTTGGGGCTTTTGCTCCTGCTCTTCTCCGTGGGGTTGGAGTTCGGCCCGGACCGCCTCAAGGAGCTTTCCGGAAAGGTCACCCGGGCCGGGTTTTACGACGCCTTGGCCCTGCCCTTGGGGTTTGTCCTGGGGCTTCTCGCTGGGCTTGACCTAAGGGGCGCTGCCCTCTTGGCGGGCGTGCTTTACGTGAGCTCCAGCGCAGTGATCGTCAAGCTCATCATCGACCTGCGCCGGGCCGCCAACCCAGAAAGCGAGGCGGTCCTGGGGGTCTTGGTCCTGGAGGACCTGGTGGTGGCCCTCCTCCTGGCCCTTTTGGGCGGGCACGGGGCGGGAGGCCTCCTGGGCGGGGTGGCCCTGGCCGCCCTCTACCTCCTCTTTGCCCGCTACCTGGGCCCAAGGCTCGTCCGCTTCATGGAAGGGCTCTCTGACGAGCTCGTCCTCCTCTTGGGCGCCGCCTTCACCGCCGGCACCGCCCTCCTCTTCCACGCCGTTGGGGCCTCGGAAGGTGTGGGGGCCTTCCTCTCCGGGGTCATCGCCGCCGGGCTTGGCCTCCGAGAGCGGTTAGAGCACCTCTTTGGCCCGGTGCGTGACCTGGGGGTAGCCCTCTTCTTCCTGGTGGTGGGGGCGGAGGCGCTCAAGCTCCTCAAGGGCCTCACCCCCTTGGCGGTGGGGCTCGTGGTCCTGGGGCTCGTCCTCAAGCTGCCCCTCAACCACCTGGGCGGGGCACGGGCGGGGCTTGGGCGCAAGCGGCGGCTTTATAGCGCCCTCTACCTGGTGCCCCGGGGCGAGTTCAACCTGGTCCTGGGAAGCCTGGCCCTGGCCCAAGGCTACCCCCTGGTGGCCCAGGTGGCGGTGCTTTTGGTGCTCCTTTCCATCCCCTTGGGCGCCCTCCTGATCCGCTACGCCCCCGAGGTTGGGGAACGCTTCTACCCCAAAGCGCCAAAGTCCAAGCGCATGGCGCCCTCGAGGCCTGGATAGGCGCTTTACCCTAAGTTCCTTGGTAGACTCCTTCTCGGAGGTCAACCATGGACATCTTTTTCCAACTCTTCTGGCTCTTCTTCATCCTCTCGGCCCTCTCCCCCTACTTCCAACAGCAGATGCTCCTGGGGGCCAGGGCCCGCAAAATCGCCGAGCTGGAGAGGAAACGGGGAAGCCGGGTCATCACCCTTATCCACCGCCAGGAGGCGGTGAGCTTCCTGGGCATCCCCATCAGCCGCTATATCAACATCGACGACTCAGAGCAGGTCCTAAGGGCCATCCGCCTCACGGACAAGAACATGCCCATCGACCTCATCCTCCATACCCCAGGGGGCCTGGTCCTGGCGGCGGAACAGATCGCCGAGGCCCTTTTGCGCCACCCGGCCAAGGTGACCGTCTTCGTCCCCCACTACGCCATGTCTGGGGGCACCCTCATCGCCCTGGCCGCAGACGAGATCGTCATGGATGAAAACGCCGTATTAGGCCCGGTGGACCCCCAGCTCGGCCAGTACCCAGCGGCGAGCATCCTCAAGGTTTTGGAGAAAAAGCCCCTTTCGGAGATAGACGACCAAACCCTAATCCTGGCGGACGTGGCGGAAAAGGCCCTCAAGCAGGTGAAGGCCACGGTGAAGAACCTTCTCCTCAAGCGCATGCCCGAGGAGAAGGCGGAGGAGGCAGCCCACCTTCTTTCCCAAGGAACCTGGACCCACGACTACCCCATCGACGTGGCCCAGGCCCGGGCCCTGGGGCTCAACGTATCCACGGAAATGCCCCTGGAAGTTTACGAGCTCATGGACCTCTATCCCCAAGCCCAAGGCGGTAAGCCCAGCGTCCAGTACGTGCCCCTACCCTACCGCCAGGAACCCAAAGCCGGGAGGCCTTAGGCTTGTTTCCCCTCTACGACATCAACCAGGCGCGAAGGCCCGCCCTCGTGGTCAAGGGCCTGGTTTTCGCCAACGCCCTAGCCTTTCTCTGGCAGCTTTCCGTGGGCCTGGAGGAAAGTGCCTATGCCTTGGGCTTTATCCCCGCCCTCTTCTTCGCTGACCCCCTGGGAGAGGGCTACCGCCTTCTCACCAGCATGTTCCTCCACGGGAGTTTTTTTCATATCCTATCCAACATGTGGTTCCTCTGGGTCTTCGGGGACAACGTGGAAGACCGAATGGGCCACGGGCGTTTCCTCCTCTTTTACCTCCTGGGCGGGGTGGCTGCCGCCTTAGCCCAAGGAGTCTTCACCCCCTTTTCCTCCGTGCCCATGATCGGGGCCAGCGGAGCGGTTTCTGCGGTGCTTGGGGCCTACTACGTCCTCTTCCCCCGGGCCTACGTGGTGTCGGTGCTCTTCATCCTCCTCCCCTTTTTTGTCACCCTGCCCGCCAGCTTTTACCTGGGATACTGGGCCTTCCTCCAGCTCCTCCAAGGGCTTTTGGGCCTCCCGGGCGTGGCGTGGTGGGCCCATTTGGGAGGCTTCGTCTACGGCGTCCTCCTAGCACCCCGCTTGGCCTGGAGGTGGCGGCGTTGGTAAACTCGGGCCCATGAGGGTAGCTGAGCTCATGACCCCAGGCCCGGATACCATTGGGCCCGAGGCTACGTTGGAGGAGGCGGCCCGGCGCATCCTGGAAAAGCGCTACGGGAGCCTGCCGGTGGTGGACCGGGAAGGACACCTCCTGGGGCTTCTTCAGGTGGAAGAACTCTTACCGCGGCCCGAGAACATCCCCTTCTCCGATGTGGAAGCCCTCCAACTCTTCGGGGAATGGGTGGACGAGCGCCTCTTGCAGGAAATCTACCGCCGCTACCAGAAGACCCCGGTGAAGGCGGTGATGCGCACGGACTTGCCCCACGTTCACCCGGAGGACCCGGCGGGGAAAGCCTTAGAAGTCCTCCTCACCACCGAGGTGCGCCACCTGCCGGTGGTGGACCGGGAGAACAAGGTGGTGGGCATCCTCACCCGGAGCGATTTTCTGAAGCTTTTCCTAAGGGGGTTCTGATGCACGGAGCAGAGCACCTCTTAGAGGTCTTCTACCTCCTCTTGGCCGCCCAGGTCATGGCCTTCCTCTTCCGGCGCTTGAACCAACCCGTGGTCATCGGGGAGGTCCTGGCGGGCGTTCTGGTGGGGCCTTCTCTTTTGGGCCTAGTCCACGAAGGGGAGATCCTGGAGTTCTTAGCGGAGCTCGGGGCCATCTTCCTCCTATTCATGGTGGGGCTGGAAACGAGGCTCAGGGACATCCTGGCCGTGGGCAAGGAGGCCTTTTTGGTGGCGATCTTAGGGGTGATCCTTCCCTTCCTCGGGGGGTACCTCTTTGGCCTACAGATCGGCTTTGCCACCCTACCCTCCCTCTTCCTGGGCACCGCCTTGGTGGCCACCAGCGTGGGCATCACCGCCCGGGTCCTGCAGGAACTAGGAGTCCTTGCCCGCCCTTACGCCCGCATCATCCTAGGGGCGGCGGTGATCGACGACGTGCTGGGGCTCATCGTCCTGGCCGTGGTCAACGGGGTGGCCAAGACCGGGCAGGTGGAAACCGGAGCCATCCTCACCCTCATCCTTCTCTCCGTGCTCTTCGTGGGGGCCGCCATCTTTCTCTCCACCCTCTTCGTCCGGCTCCCCTTGGAGCGCCTGCCGGTGGGAAGCCCCTTGGGCTTCGCCCTGGCCCTTGGGGTGGGCATGGCCGCCTTGGCTGCCAGCATCGGCCTGGCCCCCATCGTGGGGGCTTTCCTAGGAGGGATGCTCCTTTCGGAGATCCGGGAGAAGTATCGCCTGGAAGAGCCCATCTTCGCTGTAGAAAGCTTTCTTGCCCCCATCTTCTTCGCTATGGTGGGGGTACGGCTGGAGCTTTCCGCCCTCCTCTCCCCCGCTGTTTTGGTGGCGGGGAGCGTGGTGACCCTCATCGCTATCCTGGGTAAGGTCCTGGGGGGCTTCCTGGGCGCCCTCACCCAAGGGGTGCGGAGCGCCCTCACCGTGGGGGTGGGCATGGCCCCCCGGGGCGAGGTGGGGCTCATTGTAGCCGCCCTGGGCCTGGCGGCGGGGGCGGTGAACGAGGAGGAGTACGCCATCGTGCTCTTCATGGTGGTCTTCACCACCCTCTTCGCCCCCTTCGCCCTGAAACCCCTCATCGCCTGGACGGAGCAGGGGCTCCGCCAGGCTAAGGAATAGCCCGGTAAGCGGCGTAGGCGGAAAGGACCTTCCCCAGGTACTCCCGTGGCTCGTCCCGGTCCTGGAAGCGGAGGAAGGCGAAAAAGCTCCCCTCCCGGGCCAAGCCCCGGGAGGTGTAGCCGATGCCCCCGTTATAAGCGGTGATGGCGCAGGCGAGCCGCTCCATGTCCGCTAAACCCAAGGCCTCGCACCTATCCAAGAGCCAGCGCAGGTAGCGGGCGGCGTAGCGGATGGCGCTTTCCGGGTCAAAGGGGTCCGCCGGGGCTTCCCCCAGCATCCGGGCTACGTCGGCCCAAGTGCTCCTTAGGAACTGGGCCAGGCCCAAGGCCCCCGTGGGGCTCACCGCCTGGGGGTCAAAGCGGCTTTCCACGTGCAAGAGGGCAAAGAGGAGGTCGGGGTCTAGCCCCTCCTTAAGGGCGTACGCCTCCACCCAAGCCCGATAAGCCCGGGGGTAGGCAAGGGTGGTGGGCCAGGCGGCCCGGATGCCCTCCCGGTACAAGCCCAAGCGGTAGAAGAGGGGAACCAGGTGGGGCCAGGCCTCGAGCCTCTGCCAAAGGAGGTAGCGGACCTCGCCCTGGGCCCAGGCCTCCTCCCCCGCCCGAAGGAGCGCCTCCACCCGGGCCGCTTCCGGCGGAGGGGGCGCAGGGGGCGGGGGAGGCGGGGGCTTAGGGGCCTTGCCCGCCAGGAGGCCCAGGCCCCCTTCCAGCAGGTTCCAGGCCGCCTCTCGAGCCCCGGCATCCCCCAGGGCCCCCGCCAGGAGATAGGCCCGCAAGGCGGCGTCGTCGGCGTAAGGGCTTGGGGTGCGGGCGAGTTCCAGGTAAAGGGGAAGGGCTTCCCTCGCACGCTCGAGCCGCTCCAAGAGGGCCGTGGCCCGCCAAAGCCCTTCGGGGTTGCTCTGCCGGTAGAAGGCCAAGGCCTCCTCCACCCGGCCCAGCTCCTCCAGGACCCTACCTTGGGCGTAGCGGGCCTCTGGGTGGGGGTAGCGGGCGAAGGCGGCCAAGGCCTCTTCCCTTCGGCCCAAGCGCCAAAGGGCGTAGCCCAGCCCCAAAAACCCCCGGGGGTCCGCCTCGGCCCGGGCTTGGTAGGAAGCAAGGGCCTCCCGGTACCGGCCCAGGCGGAAAAGAGCCTGGGCCCTCAGGTCCGGCCTCGCCCCTGGGGGCAGGACTTGCAGGAGCGCCTCGTAGGCCCGACCCCGGAACAAAGCCTCCCAAAGCCTCTCTCCCGCCCCAAGCCTCAGGAGGGCCGCCACCGCCTCTTCCTCGGGAAGAAGCCTTTCCCAAGCGGAAAAGGCCCGGGGGTCCCGGGCCGCCTCCAGAAGGGGCGCCGCCACCCGCCAGGCCGCCTTGGCCTCCCAGCCCGGGGCAAAGGCCCTCGCCCCCTCCAAGAAGAGGGCGTAGCGCCAGGCGTACTCCGCCCGCTCCCCTAAGGGAACCTCCTCCCGCTCCACCAGGCGCCAGCCGGCCAGCATCCGGGCGTACCCCTCCCCCGCCAGGGCCACCTGGCGGAGCTCGGCCACGCCCCCTCGTTGCAAGAGGGCGTAGTCGGGAGGTAGCTCCTGGGCCCGGCAGGCGGTGAGGAGAAGAAAAAAGGCAAGCCAGGGCACATCCCTACCCTACCCCGCCCCCCTGAGAAGCGGAAAAGAGGCAATCCTTCCCCCAAGGGAAGTCCCCTGGCGCCCGGCGGGGGGTTGGGCGTAGCCTGGTAAGGCTTATGGGCCAGTTGCCGGGTTATCCCGAAGGGCGTATTCCCCCCCATAGCCTCGAGGCGGAGCAGAGCGTCCTCGGGGCCATCCTCCTGGACTCGGACGTCCTGGACGAACTGGAAGGCCTCCTTCCCTCCCCCGAGGCCTTCTACGCCGAGGCCCACCGCCGGATCTACACCGCCATGCAAGCCCTGAGGAACCAGGGCAAGCCCGTGGACCTGGTGACCCTGGCGGAGGAGCTTTCCCGCCGCAACGAGCTAGAGGGCGTGGGGGGGCTAAGCTACCTGGTGCAGCTTTCCGAGGCCACCCCCACCGCCGCCTACGCCGAGCACTACGCCCGCATCGTGGCGGAGAAGTGGACCCTGCGCAAGCTCATCCAAGCGGCGGGGGAGGCCATGCGCCTGGCCTACGAGGAGGCGGGCAGCCTGGACGAGATCCTGGACACGGCCGGGAAAAAGATCTTGGAGGTGGCCCTGACCCAGACGGACACCGAGGCCCGGGCCATGCGGGAACTCGTCCACGAGACCTTCGAGCACATCGAGGCCCTGTTCCAGAACAAGGGCGAGGTGGCCGGAGTGCGCACGGGCTTCAAGGAGCTAGACCAGCTCATCGGCACCCTGTCCCCGGGTTCCCTCAACATCATCGCCGCCCGCCCCGCCATGGGCAAGACCGCCTTCGCCCTCACCATCGCCCAGCACGCCGCCTTGAAGGAGGGGGTGGGGGTGGGGATTTACTCCCTGGAGATGCCTGCGGCCCAGCTCACCTTGCGCATGATGTGCTCCGAGGCCCGCATCGACATGAACCGGGTACGCCTAGGGCAACTCTCGGACCGGGACTTCTCCCGACTGGTGGACGTGGCGGGCCGCCTCTCCGAAGCCCCCATCTACATCGACGATACCCCCGACCTCACCCTGATGGAGCTTCGGGCCCGGGCCAGGCGGCTCAAAAACCAGCACGGGGTGGGGCTCCTCATCATCGACTACCTGCAGCTCATGTCCGGGCCCGGGGGGGGCAAGCAAGGGGAAAACCGCCAGCAGGAGATCGCCGCCATCTCCCGCGGCCTCAAGGCCTTGGCCCGGGAGCTCAACGTGCCCGTGATCGCCCTAAGCCAGCTCTCCCGGGCGGTGGAGGCCAGGCCCAACAAGCGCCCCATGCTCTCCGATCTAAGGGAATCGGGCTCCATCGAGCAGGACGCCGACTTGGTCATGTTCATCTACCGGGACGAGTACTACAACCCCCACTCGGAGAAAGCGGGGGTGGCGGAGATCATCGTGGGTAAGCAGCGGAACGGCCCCACCGGCACCGTGGAGCTCCAGTTCCACGCCCAGCACGTGCGCTTCAACGACCTGGCCAAGGAGCCTTAGGAAAGCAGGGCCGCCGCCCCTTGGGACAGGGCCTCCTTAAGGTCCCGGTAACCCAGGGACAGCCCCAGGGAGAGGGCCTCGAGGTAGCTTTCCTCGATAAGCCCAATCTCTATGGCGATGATCTTCTCAAAGGCCTCCACCGCCGCAAAAACCTCGGGGCCCCTAAGGGCAGTGCGCAGGTGCTCTAGGGAAAGCTCCTGCACGATGCCCATGGCGGGGATCATGGCCCTAGGCCCGATGCCGAGCCGGGCGTGCACCAGGCCGATGCGCCTACGCCCCTCGGCGTAGGCGCGGTCATAGGCGCCGGAGAAAAGGTCGCCGTACCAGCGGGCGAAGGTGCCGTAAAGCCTTTCCACCCTCCCCGGCACGGCGTGGAGGATCTCAGAAAGCTCCGGGTCCCGCCCCAGGTAGTCGTAAAAGGCCAAGGCCACCTCAGGGGCGATGGGGGTCATCACCTGCCCCAGCTCGGCCAAAAGCCGGGCATGGGCTTCGGTGAAACCGGTGCGGCGCTTTAGGAGGGCAAGCAGGTCCCCGGGGTCCACGGGACAAATGTACCGCCTCTACCGGAAAAAGAGAACCCCCCGGCCCCGGGGGGTCCAAGACCTGCGCTACTCCGTGCTCACCCCCTGCTCCACCTGCTGGTTCACCGGCTCCACCATGCGGAAGTGCTCCGCCGGGTTCTCCAAAAGCTTGGCCAAGCGCTTCGCCTTCTCCTCCCGCTTGGCCTCCTGGAGCACGGCGATGTAGGCGGAAAGGAGCTCCCGCACGTCCTCCACCCCGCGGGCGTCCAGGGGCTTCACCGCCACCTTGGCCCCCTTGGCCAGGCGGCGCTTCATGGCCTCCTCGGTAAGGCCCATCTCCGGCCAGTGGCGCAGGTAAACCCTTCCGCCGGTCATCCCGGAGCAGATCCAAGGCCCCGGGTCCCCCAAGACGAGGGCCCTACCCCGGGTCATGTACTCAAAGGCGAAGCCCTTGGCCTGGGCCCGGGCCGCCAGGTTGCCCAAATCGTCCCGCAAGGGGCGCTCCGGCTCCCCGCCCAAGACCACGTCCGCCCCGGAAAGCCGGATGCAGAAGCGGCTATCCGCCACCCCCTCCACGATGAGGAGGCCGCCGATGGCCCCGTAGGCGAAGCTCTTGCCCACGGAACCGTCCACGTAGGCCCCGTAAGGGTTCCTGCCCTTGAGCACGGCCACGGTACCGCCGAAGGCGCTCTTGGCCACCCCATCCTGGGCCCCGCCCTCCACCACCACCTTCATCCCGTCCACGTTGAAGGCAGCCAGGCCATTCCCAGCGATGCTCCCGGCGTCAAAGCGGAGCTCCACCTCGGCGTCAAAGCCCTTGCCGTATAGCCGCCTGCGGGCGATCTCCCCTGCCAAATGGGCGCCCAGGGCCCGGTCCGTGGAGTCCACGGGACCCTCCTGGAACAAAAGCCGCCTCCCCCCTTGGGCGTACGCCCCCATGACCACCTCGGTGATGGTGCGGGTAAGCTGGTTCAGGGGCTTCCGAAGCACGTGGGCCGAGGTGTCCTTGAGCCACTCGGGCTCCTCCACCGGGGCGAAGAAGTAGCTGAGGTCCAGCTCCTCTAGGTGGTCCCGCTGGTAGAGGAGGTCCGAGCGTCCCCGAAGCTCCCTTAGGGAACGGGCCCCCAAGGCGGCCACCATCTCCCTTAGGGCCTCGCCCATGGCCCCAAAGAAACGGGTCAGGTGTTCCACCGCCCGGTCCAGGTCCTGGGGCACAAAGCGCTTGAGGCCGTGGGCCAGGGCTTCCTCCACCGTCTCTATCTGCGTGGTGATGCCCACGTGGCAGGTGTCCAGCTGGCAGCCGCGGCAGATGGTACAGCCGATGGCCACCATGGCCATGGTGGCCATCCCCACCCGGTCTGCGCCGAGGAGGACCATCCGGAGCACGTCATAGGCGGTCTTGAGCCCACCATCGGCCCAGATCTCCACCTTGTCCCTTAGGCCCGCCCGCACCAAGGCCCGGTGGGCCCGCCGCACCCCCAGCTCCACCGGAAGGCCGGCGTACTTAAGGGCGTGGAGCCGGGCCGCCCCCGTGCCCCCTTCAAAGCCGGAGAGGGTGATGACGTCCGCCCCCGCCTTGGCGATGCCCACGGCGATGGTGCCGATGCCGGGGATCACCGGCACCTTCACGGACACCAGGGCCTTGGGGTTAACGGTCTTCAACTCCTCGATGAGCTGGGCCAGGTCCTCGATGGAGTAAAGGTCGTGGTTGTTGGAGGGGCTGATGAGGTCCACCCCGGGCACGGCGTTGCGGGCGGCGGCCACCTTGGCGGAGACCTTCTTGCCGGGCAGGTGGCCGCCTTCCCCCGGCTTGGCCCCCTGGCCGATTTTGATCTCGATGACGCTGGCGGAGTTGAGCATGTAGGCGTGGACGCCGAAGCGGCCCGAGGCCACCTGCTGCCCCCGCCAATGGGTGTACTTGCCCAGCATGTCGGGGATCTCCCCACCTTCCCCGTTAATGCAGAGCATATTGAGGCGCTTGGCCGCCTCCACGTAGGCGCGGAAGGAAGCCTCCCCCTGGGAGCCGAAGCTCATGGCGCTGATGAGGAAGGGGAGGGAGTGCCCCCCCACGGAGAGGTCCACCTCCTCCGGGGAAACGTCGCTTTTTTCGGGGAAGCGCACCTCCAGGAGCTGCCGGGCGGCCACGGGGCTTTCCCGCTCCAGGGAGTGCACCTTCTCCTGGAAGTGGCTGTAAGGGGCCTGGCCCGAGGCCACCTCCTGGGCCGCCTTGTAGATCCTGGGGTTAAAGCGGAAGTCCTTGGCGGGCAGCACCTTTTCCGCCCGCAGGAAGCCTTCCCGCTCCAAAAGGGTGCGCTCCAGCTCTAGGAAGCCGTAGCCCGCCGCATCCGAGCCCAGGAAGTTGCGGGTGCCGAAGTACTCCGCCAGCTCAGGCTTAAGCCCGATGGCGCTGAAGATCCTCCCGTAGCCCCGGAGCTCGTGGATGCCCATGGTGGAGATGACCTTCTCCAGGCCCTTGCGCAGGGCCTCGAGGGCGTTGGCCACCCCTTTTCGCCCCTCCAGGGCCCGGGCCTTTTCCTCCAGAAGCCAAGGGGCCACCGCCTCCGCCCCCAGGCCCAGAAGGAAGGCCACGTCGTGCAGGTTGCGCACCCCTCCGGAGTGGACGAGAAGCGAGGTGCGCCGCCGTAGAGCGATGCCCTCGGCGTCCCGCTTGAGGAGGGCCCGGTTCACCGCCGCCACCGCCAGGCCGATATCGATCCACACCCCCCCGTGGAAGGCCTCCCGGTCGGAGAGGATAAGGACCTCGGCCCCCTCCTCCACCGCCTTCACCGCCTCCTCCTCCAGGCGCTTGAGCCCCGCCAGGAGGCCTTCTTCCACGGTGAACTGGGGCACCAGGGTCTTGGTCCGGAAGCGGGCGCGCACCTCGGCCAGGGTCAGGGTACCGAAGGCCTCGGCCAAGCCGGGGTCGGACTCGAGGACGATGGGTACGAGGAGCTCCACCACCTCTCCCCCACCCCGCCCATCGGGCAAGGGGCGGCGGCCCAGGAGGGTGCGGGTGGAGAAGTGCTCGATCTCCCGCTCCCGGTCGATGGCGGGGTTGGTCACCACCGCCACGGTTTCCTTGAAGAACTCGGCCAGGTTCGGCTTTTCTGGGTTCAAGGCAGCCAGGGGGCCATCGTAGCCCAAGGAGCCGATGGGCTCGTTGCCCGTCTTGGCCAACGCCTCCAGGTAAGCCCCGTCCCAGCGGTCCCAGCCGAAGGCCCGTTCCAGGCCCAAGGGGGGAGGGGCGGGCTTCTCCTCCACCTCCACCCCGCTTCCCCCAGCCACGGGGGGCGGGGCTTGGCGGATGGGACCGGCCAGGTGGACCCGGTAGCCCTGCAGCGGGGTGCGGGCCAGGGTCCTTTCCAAAACCTGGCGCTGGTGGCGGTCAAAGGGCAGGACCTTGGGGCCTTCGGGGGTGAGGCGCAGGTAGACCTTCTCCCCCGGGGCCAGGGGTTTGGGCTCGCTGACGAACTCCTCGGCGTTAAAGACGCCCCGCTCGGAGGAGAAGACGATCTCGTAGGGGGTTTCAAACTGCCAAAGGGGCCTTAGGCCCATGGCGTCCGTGGCGAAGACCGCCTCGTCCCGGTGGCGGCTCACCAGGGCGGCAGGCCCCTGGGCCAGGGGGCCGAAGCGCTGCCTGAGGGCCAGGTAAAGGTCCTGGAGCTCCTCGGGCAGGGCCTTCACCTCCCCCAACACCGGGGGGAAGACCAGGTCCATAGCCTCGGGCAAGGAGAGGCCGTAGCGGTAGATAAGCCCCTCCAGCATGCGGTTGAGGTCCTGGGAGTCCGAGCCCCCGGTGCGGGGGATGCCCAAATAGTCCATCTCCCGCCTCAGGCGCTCAATGGTGTTGATCTCGCCGTTGTGGCCCAAGAGCCCAAAGGGTTGGACCTGCTCAAAGGTGGAAAGGGTGTTGGTGGAGTAGCGGTTATGCCCCAAGGCGATGGTGCTCTTGAACTCGGGGCGGGAAAGCTCCGGGTAGTAGCGCTTTAATAGCTCCGCCGCCCCCCGCACCTTGTAGACCACGCTGTGGGTGGAAAGGGAAACCACGTGCACGGGGAAGAGGGCCTCGAGGCGAAGCCCAAGCTCCCACAAGGGCCCATCCCCATCCGGGGAAAGCCCCGCCACCTGGAGGAAGATGGGCTCGGTGCGCCGCCCCACGGGGCCCAAGACCCCGCTCACTACCTCCCCCCGGCGGAAGTGCACGGGCCGCACGCCCAGGCGTTGCCCTTCCCGCTTGAGAGCCGAAAAAAACTCCTCTACCCGGGCCTCTTCCCCTTTGGGGAGGAAGAAGTGGCCCACGAAGAAGCGGGGGTTGAAGGCCAGCTCGGGCTCAAGCCCCGCCTCCTCCAGAAAGCGGGCCCATAGCTCCCGGGGGATGTCGGTCTGGATCCCCGTGCCGTCCCCTTCTCCCCGGATGGCCCCCGCTCGGTGGGCCATGCGGTAGAGGCTCTCCAGGGTCCTTCGCACGATGCGGTGGGAGGGCTTGCCGCTCTTCTCCGCCATGGCGATGATGCCACAGGCGTCCTGGCCTAGGGGGATATCCGGGTAGGCTTCCTTCCAGGTCATCTTCGGCTCCTTCGTTGGGCTTGGGGATCGGTGTAGGCAAAGATATGCGCGTCGTTCCCCGGATTATACACGCCCCTAGGGACAGGGTCAAGGACCTCGGGAAATACGGCACTAAACCCCGGGCACCCGATGGAAGGCGTTGAGGAAAAGGGGAAGTTCCCTTTGGCGCTCTTCTTGCTCCCGGAGGGCCTCCTCAAAGGCCACGGGGTCCATGAGGAGGGCGGGCAAGCGGAGCCAGCCCAAGTAGTACGCCCCCGCCTGCCCCGGGTGGCGGAGCCTTTTTCGCTCCTCGGGGTACAGGAGGGCCTCAAAGGCCAAGGGGCTTTCCAGGTACGGGGCATCCCCTAACCAACGCAAGGCCTCCTTGAGGCGCAAGGGGTTGCTCCAAAAGCCAAAGCGGAGCCTCTGGTCCAGGTGCTCCAGGGCCCAAAGCCTCCCCGAGGCAACCAGCTCCAGGCGCTTCAGGCGGAGCCGGGCGTACTGGGCCAGGCCAAGCACCTCCCGGGAAAGGCCCCGGGCGATGAGGAGCCTCGAGGCCACCACGTAGTCCTGGTACTCCCGGTAGGGGTCCATGGCCCAAGGATGCCACGCCGGGCGGGGTAGGATGGTGCCATGGACCGCGAGGCCTGGGTCAAGCGGGCGGTGGAGGCGTTGCGCTTTGCCACCTTTAAGGACATCCAGCGCTACCTGGATGAAGAAGGTGAACCCTTCTCCAAAAAGGAGCTTGAGGACACGCTAAAAGCCCTGGTGGCCAAAGGGCTACTAGAGGGAAAAGAGGGCACCTACCGCCTGGCCCGCAAAGGGGGCGGGGCAGAGGCGCTCAAGAAGCTCTTCGGCGACTAGCGGGAGTAGTTAGGGGCCTCCTTGATGACCACCACGTCGTGGGGGTGGCTTTCGATAAGCCCGGCCATGGTCATGCGCACAAAGCGGGCCTTCTTGCGGAAGCTTTCTATGTCCGGGGCGCCCACGTAGCCCATGGCGCTCCTCAAGCCCCCCACGATCTGGTAGAGCACGTCCGCCACCGGCCCCTTATAGGGCACCATGCCCTCGATCCCCTCGGGGACCAGCTTCTTGGCCTCCGTCTCAGAACCCTTGCCGGGGTCTTGGAAGTAGCGGTCGGCGGAGCCTTGGCGCATGGCCCCCAAGGAGCCCATGCCCCGGTAGAGCTTGTAGCGCCGGCCGTCCTTGAGCACCTCCTCCCCCGGGGCCTCGTCCGTGCCCGCCAGCATGCTCCCCAGCATCACCGTGTGGGCCCCGGCGGCGATGGCCTTGGCCACGTCCCCGGTGTACTTGACGCCGCCGTCGGCGATGATGGGGACGTCTAGGCCCTCCACCCCGGCCACCGCCTCGAGGATAGCGGAGATCTGCGGCACCCCCACCCCCGTCACCACCCGGGTGGTGCAGATGGAACCGGGCCCAATGCCCACCTTCACCGCATCCGCCCCCCGCTCCGCCAAGGCCCGGGCCCCTTCCCGGGTAGCCACGTTCCCGGCGATAACCTCCACCTTGTCCCCGAAGGTTTCCTTGAGGTAGGCCAGGGCCTCGAGGATCCCCTTGGAGTGCCCGTGGGCCGAGTCCAGGACCAAAACATCCACCCCCGCCTCCACCAGGGCCTGGGCCCTTTCGGGTAGGTCCTTGCTCGCCCCCACCGCCGCCCCCACCAGAAGCCGGCCCAAGGTGTCCTTGGCAGCGTTAGGGTACTGCTTGCGCTTGACGATGTCCTTCAGGGTGAGAAGCCCCCTAAGCCTCCCCGACTCGTCCACCAGGGGAAGCTTCTCCACCTTGTGCTTGCGCAAGATCTCCTCCGCCTCCTCCAAGGTAGTGCCGGGCGGGGCGGTGATGAGGCGCTCTAAGGGGGTCATTACCTCGGTGACGGGGCGCTTGAGGTCCCGCTCGAAGCGGAGGTCGCGGTTGGTCACGAGGCCCAAGAGTTTGCCGTAGAGGTCCACCACGGGAAGCCCCCCGATGCGGTACTCCCGCATGAGGCGCTCGGCGTCCTCGAGGGTAGCGGTGGGGGGCAGGGTCACGGGGTCTTGGATCATCCCCGCCTCGGAGCGCTTCACCTTGCGCACCATGGCCGCCTGAGCCTCTATGGAGAGGTTCTTGTGGATGACCCCAAGCCCCCCCTCCCGGGCCATGGCGATGGCCATCTCGGCCTCCGTCACCGTGTCCATGGCGGCGGAGAGGATGGGGATGTTGAGCTCAAGCCGCTTGGTGAGCCGGGTCCTGACGGAAACCTCCTTGGGCAGGACCTCGGAGTAGTCCGGCAAGAGGAGCACGTCGTCAAAGGTGAGCCCTTCGTAAAGGATCTTCCCCCCGTACATGTCCCTAAGGGTATACCCTCCCATGGGTCTCGGTCCAGAGGCGGGATAAGGGGTCAAAAAAATAACCCCCCTAAAAAGGGGGGGTGCGCTGAGGGGAAAAGCGCGGGAACAGGCACCTTTGCTCCTTAGAAAGGAGGTGATCCAGCCGCACCTTCCGGTACAGCTACCTTGTTACGACTTCGCCCCAGTCACGAGCCCTACCCTCGGCGCCTGCCCTAAGGCTCCCGGCGACTTCGGGTAGAA